>NZ_DKJX01000028.1:0-32247 GCF_002454935.1 Massilia sp. UBA6681 | reverse complement strand
CCACTA
Organism: Massilia sp. UBA6681; assembly: GCF_002454935.1. NCBI lineage: Bacteria > Pseudomonadati > Pseudomonadota > Betaproteobacteria > Burkholderiales > Oxalobacteraceae > Massilia > Massilia sp. UBA6681. Next base: position 32,241 of record NZ_DKJX01000028.1, on the reverse strand, counting down.
TTGACAGTACACCTCATCAAGGTTGGCCACAGCCGTCCGATGCATCCGCAAACACAAGGCAAGGACGAGCGTTTTCACCGTACGCTCAAACGTGAATTGCTCAGCCGCCGCGGCTTTAACTCGCTGCAGGAGTGCCAGCAAGCGTTCGATATCTGGCGTGATCAATACAATCTTGTACGGCCGCATCACGCACTGAATCAGCAGCCGCCCATCAGTCGTTACACCGCCAGTGGGCGCAAATTTCCTGCCCAGCTCCCCGACGTCGAGTATGACAATGAGGACGACGTCAGGAAGGTCAAACATAGCGGCTGTATCAGTTTCTCAGGTTTGCAACCGTATATCGGAGAGGGGCTGGCTGGAGAGCCTGTTGCGGTCAAGCCCACTGACACCGATGGACTCTTCGACGTCATGTTCTGTACGCGAAAAGTCGCAGAAATCGACCTCAGGATTAAGGCGTAGAATGGTTCGACATGTGTCACCTATGTCTCTAGACATGTGTAACCCATGTCCCTGTGCCATACAGACCTGCCCACCCTACGAACATCAGTTCCAGGCCGATGGCGAAAACAGATAGCCTTCGCCCCACACCGTCTTGATCTTTTCCGAATCGGTATCCTCGAACTTGCGGCGCAGCTTGGAGATGCAGTTGTCGATGCTGCGATCCAGCCCGTCGAATTCGATCCCGCGCATCTTCTTGAGCAGGGCGTCGCGCGAGAGCACGCGGCCGGCGGCTTCGGCCAGCACCAGCAGCAGCTTGTATTCCGTATTCGACAGCACGCAGGGCTCGCCGCGCCAGACCACGCTGCGGTCGCTCATGACGATGCGCAGCGCGCCGAACTGCAGCACGCGCGCGTCAAGGCCGCCCTTGGCCTGGGCCGTGCGCCGCATCAGGGCGCGCAGGCGCGCCAGCAGCACGCGCGGCTGCACCGGCTTGTTGACGAAATCGTCGGCGCCCTGTTCCAGGCCCGAGACTTCGTCGTAGGAGTCCTCGCGCGCGGTCAGGATCAGGATCGGCACTTCGGACAGTTCGCGGATCTGGCGGCACACCACCATGCCGTCCAGGCCCGGCAGCATCAGGTCGAGCACGACGACGTCGGGCGAGAGTGTCTTGAAACGCTCCAGCGCCTGGTCGCCGCGCGTGACAAGGTCGACCGCGAACTCATAGCCGGACAGGTATTCGGTGACGAGCTCGGCCAGGCGTGCATCGTCTTCCACTAACATCACTCGGTACATGCTTGTTTCTCCTTGGTCCGAGATTGTATAGAACTAGTTGCCCGACAGCACAGCCCCTACAAAGGGGGGACATTTGCTTACAGTTCGGTGACAATGATGCGCCCGGTCCACCATCGTGTAAAGTTAAGGAGCAACAACACCAACAACCCATGCATCGGAGACCACCGGATGAGACTTGACCGCCGCCCGCTCGGGCTGACCCTGATCGCTACCATGCTTCTGGCCGCCGGCGCCGCATCGGCCCAACAAGCGGCCCAGGAGACCGCCGTCGCACCCCCGGCTGCGATGGTGCTGGAAAACGTCCCGCCCGTACGCGCCAGCCTGGCCAGCCAGGTGGCGAAGTACAACGACTTCAAGCCGACCTCCTACGCATCCTGGCACCCGACCAGGCTCGAGATGATCGTCTCGCGCCGCCATAACAACACGCCGCAGCTGTTCCGTGTGGCCAAGCCCGGCGCCCCGCTCGAATTGATGACCGATTACGCCGAGCCGGTGCGTACGGCCCAGTACGAGCCGCGCCACGGCAAGTTCTACGTGTTCGGCCGCGATACCGGCGGCAACGAGGTGTTCCGCGCCTACCGCCGCGAGGTCGGGAAAACGGACGCGATTCCCGTCACGCCCGACAACCGCCGGGTGCAGGACACCGCCTGGGCCAGGAAGAGCGGCCGGCTGCTGTACGTGACGGTGCCGGTGGGCCGCCAGGGCTCGAACGACCAGGTCAACTCCACCGTCAGCATCGTCGACCCGACGCAGCCGGAACAGGCGCGCGTGCTGGCCGAACTGCCGGGCGGCGGCTGGGGTTCCTTCGAGTTCTCGCACGACGACAAGCAGCTGGTGTACAGCGAGTACGTGTCGGCCAACGAGTCCTACCTGTGGCTGATGGACGTCGCCAGCGGCAAGAGCCGCCGCCTGACCGAGAAGGGTGAGGAGAAGGTCGCCTACGGCAATGCCACATTCTCGCGCGACGGAAAGGGCATCTACACGACCAGCGACCGCGGCTCGGAATTCCAGCGCCTGGTCTACATCGACATTGCCAGCGGCAAGGAGACCGTGCTGACGCCCGACATCAACTGGGACATCGACAGCTTCGACCTGACCGACGACGGCAAGCTGCTGGCCTTCGTGGCGAATGAAGACGGCAGCAGCGTGCTGCGCATGATGTCTACCCGTGACCGCAAGCTGGTGGCGCAGCCGAAGCTGCCGATGGGCGTCATCGGCCGCATCGAGTGGCACAATAACAGCCGCAACGTAGCGCTGTCGTTGTCCTCGGCGCGCAGCCCGTCGGAGGTCTACAGCGTCGACGCCAAGACCGCGGCCGTGACGCGCTGGACCCGGCACGAGAAGATGGACGTCGACATGAACAAGTTCGTCGAACCCTCGCTGGTGCGCTGGAAGTCCTTCGACGGCCGCGAGATCTCGGGCTTCGTCTACCGTCCGGACGCCGCCAGATTCCCCGGCAAGCGCCCGGTGGTGATCAACATCCACGGCGGTCCGGAAGGGCAGTCGACGCCGGGCTTTTTGGGCCGCAACAACTACTACACCGACGAGATGGGCCTGACGGTGATCTACCCGAACGTGCGCGGCTCGACCGGCTACGGCAAGAGCTTCCTGAAGCTGGACAACGGCAAGCTGCGTGAAGATTCGGTGAAGGACATCGGCGCGCTGCTCGACTGGATCGCGACCCAGCCCGACATGGACGCTTCGCGGGTGGCGGTGGTGGGCGGCTCCTACGGCGGCTACATGACCCTGGCGGTGTCGACCATGTACCCGGAGCGGATTGCCGCGGCGATCGACATCGTCGGCATCTCGAACTTCGTCACCTTCCTCGAGCGCACCGAAAGCTACCGCCGCGACCTGCGCCGCGTCGAGTACGGCGACGAGCGCGATCCCGAGATGCGCAAGTGGATGGAAGCGACGGCGCCGGCCAACAACGCCGCCAAGATCAAGAAGCCGCTGTTCGTGGTGCAGGGCAAGAACGACCCGCGCGTGCCATGGCAGGAGGCCGATCAGATCGTCGCCACGGTGAAGAAGAACGGCACGCCGGTGTGGTACATGACGGCGAACGACGAGGGACATGGCTTCGGCAAGAAGGCGAATGCCGATTACCTGTTCTATTCGACGATCGATTTCTTCAATACCTACTTACTGAAATAAACCCGTGTTTTTCGTAGGGTGGGCGGGTCTCCCGCCCACGCGGTCAAGTGGTGCAAGTTCTGCCGCTCCGGCTGTTTTAATCCTAACTATCACCGCGTGGGGTGATTCGGGCCAGTGGCCCGGATCACGAGCCGCCCACCCTACGTCAAACCGATGCCAGGTACTCGGCAATTGCTGTTCCGACCTCGGTCGTATTCGCCGCCCCGCCCATGTCCGGCGTGCGCGGCCCGTTCACCAGGCAATGCTCCATCGCCCGCACCAGCGCATCGTGCGCCTCGGTATAGCCCAGGAAGTCCAGCATCATCGCCCCCGACCAGATCATGGCGATCGGGTTCGCGATGTTCTTGCCGTAGATGTCCGGCGCCGAACCGTGCACCGGCTCGAACAGCGAGGGGAAGCTCCGCTCCGGATTGAGGTTGGCTGAAGGGGCGATGCCGATCGTGCCGGTGCAGGCCGGCCCCAGGTCCGACAGGATGTCGCCGAACAGGTTCGAGGCCACCACCACGTCGAAGCGCTCGGGCGACAGCACGAAGCGCGCCGCCAGGATGTCGACGTGGTACTTGTCCCAGCGGACGTCCGGATAGGCCTCGCCCATCGCTGCCACGCGTTCGTCCCAGTAGGGCATCGAGATCGCGATGCCGTTCGACTTGGTGGCGGCGGTCAGGTGCTTCTTCGGACGGCGCTGCGCCAGGTCGAAGGCATACTTGAGGATGCGGTCGGTGCCCTTGCGGGTGAAGATGGCTTCCTGCAGCACCAGCTCGCGCTCGGTGCCTTCGAACATGCGCCCGCCCACCGCCGAGTATTCGCCTTCGGTGTTTTCCCTCACCACGTAGAAGTCGATGTCGCCCGGCTTCTTATTGGCGAGCGGGCAGGGCACGCCCGGCATCAGGCGCACCGGGCGCAGGTTGACGTACTGGTCGAACTCACGCCGGAACTTCAGCAGCGAACCCCACAGCGAGATGTGGTCGGGCACCGTGTCGGGCCAGCCGACCGCGCCGAAGAAGATGGCGTCGACGCCGTCGAGCTGCTGCTTCCAGTCGTCGGGCATCATCTTGCCGTGCTGGAGGTAGTAGTCGCAGCTGGCCCATTCGAAGCTGACGAACTCCAGCGGGATGTTGAACCGCTGCGCCGCCGCCTCGACGGCGCGCAGGCCCTCGGGCATGACTTCCTTGCCGATGCCGTCGCCGGCGATCACGGCGATCCTGTGCTTCTTCATTGCGCGCTCCTGTGCTGTTTGCAAGTCGGTCGTCAGATTAGCAAGAAAACGCTGCGTTTATAATCCCCGTTAGTGTGGCCTTATAGAACACGAATCGTGAATAATCAAATCGAGAACGGCGGCATGCGCGCAGGCGACCTGCGGGTGTTCGTCGAGGTGGTACGCAGGGGCAGCTTCAGCGGCGCGGCGGAAAGCCTGGGCATGTCCGCGGCCTTTGTCAGCAAGCGCATCGGCGTGCTGGAGGCGCAGCTCGGGGTGCGGCTGTTCGAGCGTTCCACGCGGCGCGTGCTCATCACGGAAGAGGGCGAGCAGGTCTATGCCAGGGCCCAGCTGATCCTGGAACAGCTCGACGACATGCTCGACGACGTCTCGGAGCGGCGCCAGGAGCCGGCCGGGCGGCTGCGCATCTGCAGCAGCTTCGGTTTCGGGCGCAAGGTGGTGGCGCCGGTGATCGCCAGGCTGGCCGCCAGCCACCCGAAGCTGCAGATCCGCTTCGAGGTATTCGACCGCCTGGTCGACACGGTGGCGGAAGGCTTCGACCTGGACGTGCGCATCGGCGACGACCTGCCGCCGCAGCTGGTGGCGCGCAAGCTGATGGCCAATCACCGCATCCTGTGCGCCGCCCCGAGTTATATCGCGCGGCACGGCATGCCGAAGTCGCTGAAGGAACTCGCCAGCCACCAGTGCCTGGCGATCAAGGAGCGCGATCACCCGTTCGGCACCTGGCGCCTGCGCGGCAAAGGCGGCGAGGAGACCGTGCGGGTGTCGGGCGCACTGTCGACCAACCACGGCGAGATCGCGCTGCGCTGGGCGGTGGAAGGCGCCGGCATCGTGCTGCGCTCGCTGTGGGATGCGCGGGGCTACCTGGAGAGCGGCGCGCTGGTGCAGGTGCTGCCGGACTACACCCAGCCGGCCAGCGTGTGGGCCGTCTATCCGCAGCGCCTGAGCGGATCGGGCAGGGTGCGTGTCTGCGTGGAGTTCCTGCGCCGGCACCTGGCCCAGCCGGGCGCCGGGCTTGGCGCGGGAGACGCGCTTCGCTAAGATGCCTGTCTCATCCTTGTCAACTCATCCAGGACATATTGTGTGGCTACCCGGTGACCCGATACCTGAATTCGTGGCCAGCACGGCGCAGAATCCGCGCTATACCTTCTATACGACCGGGGGCCGCTACGTCGTCCTGAGTTTCCTCGGCAGTGCCGGCATTGCTGCGGTGCGCGAGGTGGTCGGTTATGTCGAGCGGCGCCGCGCCCTGTTCGACGACGAGCAGCTGTGCTTCTTCGGAGTCTCGGTCGATCCGGACGACGAGGCCTGCGAGCGGGTGCGCACGATCCTGCCCGGGATTCGTTATTTCAGGGACTTCGACCGAAAGCTCAGCAGCCGGTTCGGCGCGATCGGGGACGGGTACCGGCCCTTCACGCTGGTGCTCGATCCGATGCTGCGCGTGCTCGCCCATATCCCGCTCCTGTCCGCCGAGCAGCACAACGCCGCGCTCGAGGACACGATCGGTCGCCTGCCGCCGGTCGCCCAACATGCCGGCACCGAACTGCATGCGCCCGTGCTGATCCTGCCGCGGGTGTTCGAGGAAGACCTGTGCCGGGAGCTCATCGCGCTGTACGAGCACCATGGCGGGATCGAATCCGGTTTCATGCGCGAGGTGAACGGCAAGACCGTGGAGGTCAAGGAGCGCAGCTTCAAGCAGCGCAAGGATGTCGAGTTCGATTCGCGCCCGGAATTCGCGGCCCTGAGGCAGGCAATCCATGCCCGCCTGCAGCGCCGCCTGCTGCCGGAGGTGCGGCGCGCCTTTCAGTTCAACATCACCCGGATCGAACGCCACCTGGTGGCGCGCTACGATGCCAGCGAGGGCGGATTCTTCCGTCCCCACAAGGACAACACCACGCTGGGCACCGCGCACCGCCGCTTCGCCTGCACGATCAACCTGAACGCCGGCGAGTACCAGGGCGGCGACCTGCGCTTTCCGGAATTCGGCCCGCGCTGCTACCGGGCGCCGACCGGCGGCGCCATCGTCTTTTCCTGTTCCCTGCTGCACGAGGCGACGCCGGTGGTGGCAGGGACGCGCTATGCATTCCTGCCCTTCTTCTACGACGAGCAGGCCGCCCAGCAGCGCGAGCGCAACCGCCATTCCCTGACCGGGCAGGTGTTCGACCGGGCCAAGGGGCAGGACGAGAACAGCGTGTAGCCGTGTTCATGTCAGGGCAGGCAGCGTCCATGTCATCAAAACCGGGGTTCGCCGCATTCCGCTGAGCCGGCACGCCCGCCCGGCTACAGTGGACTTCCCGAACCTGAAGAAAGAGACAGCGCATGAAATCGATCCTGCTCGGCCTCCTGGCCAGCCTCGCCCTGGCAGCCGGCCCCGCCCACGCCATCGACGCCACCGGCCATTGGAAAGGCCGCATCGCGGATTCCCTGAACCTGCACCTGGAGTTTGCCAGGACCACCGACGGCAAGTGGGAAGGCAGGCTGGCGGTGCCCCAGCAGGGCTTCAAGACCAAGGTGGAGCAGCTGAGCGTCGAAGAGGAACGGCTCGGATTCAGGCTGTCGGCCCTGAACGCCGGGTTCACGGCGCGCTGGAGCGAGCAGGACCAGGCCTGGGTCGGCACCTGGAGCCAGAACGGCCAGGCCGTGCCGCTGCGCCTGGAGCGCACCGATGCCGCGGCGCTCAAGCCGAAACGTCCGCAGCTGGAGGCGATCGCTGCGCGCCAGCCGAGCTATGCCAGCGTCGAGGTCGGCTTCGCCAATCCGGCGGGCGGCCACGTTCTCGCCGGCACCCTGAGCGTCCCCCGGGGCAAGGGGCCGTTCCCGGCGGTCGTGCTGGTGCATGGTTCCGGTGCGGTCGATCGCGACGAGACCATCCGCGAGCACAAGCCCTTCCTGGTGCTGGCCGACCACCTGAGCCGCCAGGGTATTGCGGTCCTGCGCTACGACAAGCGTGGCGTCAAGCAGTCGGGCGGAGTGTACAAGGACGCGACCACCCGGGACTTCGCCAGCGATGCCGAGGCCGCGGTCGCCTTCCTGCGGGGCCGTCCCGAGGTCGATGCGACACGGATCGGCATGGTCGGCCACTCCGAAGGCGGCATGATCGCGCCGATGGTGGCGGCGCGCGACCCGGGCCTGGCCTTCGTCGTGATGCTGGCCGGCCCCGGGGTGCGCGGCGAACTGCTGATGGTCGAACAGATCGCGCTTGGCACGAAAGCCGCGGGGATGCCGGAGGAAGCGGTGGCCAGGGAGCGTGAGCTGAACCGCGCGGTATTCGCGGCCATCGTGGCCGAGCCGCGCCCCGAGCTGGCCGGCGACAAGGCGCACCGGATGATGGAGGAGGCCGAACGCAAGGGAATCCTGCCGGCCGGGACGGCCGCGGCGCGCGCCAGGGAATTCAGCTCGCCCTGGTTCCATGCCTTCCTGCGGCACGAACCCGGCCCGGTCCTGCAGTCCGTGCGCCAGCCCATCCTGGTGCTGAACGGCGAGCGCGACCTGCAGGTGCCGGCGGCGATGAACCTGACGGCGATCCGCGGCGCGCTCAAGAGCAATTCGCGCGCCGTGGTGAAGGAACTGCCGGCGCTGAATCACCTGTTCCAGACCGCGCGCACCGGGGCGGGAACCGAATACGCCGACATCGAGGAAAGCGTCGCGCCGCTCGCGCTCGATACCGTCAGCGACTGGATCCTGGCAACGGTCACAGCGCCATGCAACAGCTTAAGATAGCCGTATGGAAAAAATCGCGCCAGCCGACCACGAGTCGCCGCTCCCGTCCAGCCTGGCCACCCGGCTGGGAGGATGGTCGCATCGCGCCCAGCAGTATCCGGTGTTCGGCAAGACCTGGTACGGCTACCGCATGCGCTCCTTCCGCGCGCCGATGATCCTGTTCGCGCTGGTCCTGGCCGTGCTGGCCGCGCTGGTTCCCACACCGCCGCCGGAAGTCGACCCGCTGTCCTTCTGGTTCACCTTCCCGGCGATCTGGCTGGTGGTGGCCACCGCCCTGGCGCTGGGACGCGGCCTGGCGGTGCTGGTGCGCGCGCGCGGCTGGCGTCCGCGGCGCGAAGCGGCTGGCATCGTATGCGCATTGCTGCTGGGCGTGCTGCTGGCCTGGTCGCTGACCCCTTTCGTGAGGACCGGCGGCCAGCCGACGCAAGGGCAGGCGTCGGCCGAACTGCAGGCCGAACAGGCGCGCGACAACCGCCTGGTCAACCTGGCGATCTGGTTCCCGGTGCTGGTCTGGCTGGCCGGCCCCTTCGACCTGGCCGCCTACTTCCGCCAGCGCGGCCTGCTGCGCGAGGCCGCCCTGCAGGCGCAGGCGGAGCGCTACAAGCACCAGCGCAACGAAGTCGAGGTGAAGCTGGCGGTGCTGGCCAGCCAGGTCGAGCCGCACTTCCTGTTCAATACCCTGTCGGGCGTGCGCGCCGCCATGCTGTCCGATCCGGACCGCGGCATCGTCATGATCGACCACCTGATCGACTACCTGCGTTCGACCATCCCGCAACTGCGCGCCGACCGCGCCAGCACCTTCGTCACCCTCGGTTCGCAATGCGATTCGGTGCGGGCCTATCTCGGCGTGATCGCGGCGCGCATGCCGCGCCTGCGCACCGAGGTGAGCTGTGCGCCAGAGCTGCGCGCCGCCCTGATTCCGCCCCTGATGCTGATCTCGCTGGTGGAGAACGCGGTCAAGCATGGCATCGAGCCCAGGAAAGGGCCGGCGCGGATCCAGGTGACGGCCGCCTCTCGCGAGGTGGATGGCGTCAGGATGCTGGAGCTGAGCGTGATCGACGACGGCATCGGCTTTTCCGCATCGAGCGGCAGCGGCATAGGCCTGGCGAATATCCGCGAGCGCCTGAAGCACCTGTACGGCGGCGCCGCCGCGCTCGAACTGCGCACCGGCGAGGAAAGCGGCGTGGTGGCCAGCATCGTGCTGCCGCTGGTCGAGACCATGGAGGAAGATTGAGAATGCCGACCGCGATCATTGCCGACGACGAGGACCTGCAGCGCGCCGAGCTGCAACGCCTGCTCCTGCTTGCCTGGCCGGAGCTCGAGATCGTCGCCTCGGTGGAAGACGGCAGCGATGCGCTGGCCGCGATCGCCGAGCTGGAACCAAGCGTGGCCTTCCTCGACATCCGCATGCCCGGCATCAGCGGGCTCGAGGTCGCGCGCGCCAGCGCGGGCAAAGCCTGCGTCGTCTTCACAACCGCCTACGACAGCCATGCGATCGACGCCTTCGACCTCGGCGCCGTCGACTACCTGCTCAAGCCGGTCAATGGGGCCAGGCTGGAACAGGCCTTGCAACGCGTGCGGACCCAGCTCGCGGCGGGCAAGGGCGACGCCGAGCGCGCCAGGAGCTGGATGGAACTCGACCAGCGCCTGCGGCCGAACGCCGCCCAGGAGCGGATCCGCTGGATCAGCTGCACGGCGGGCAATGTCATCAAGCTGTTCCCGATCGACGAGATCCTGTTCTTCGAATCGGACACGCGCTACACGCGGGTGGTCACCGCCCTGGATGAAGGCTTGATCCGGATGCCGATCAAGGAGCTGGCGGCAGGCCTGGACCCCGACCAGTTCTTGCAGATCCGGCGCGGCACCCTGGTGTGCGCCCGCGCCATCGCGCGCATCCGCCGGGATGAGCTGGGCAGCTTCATCGTCGAGCTGCGCGAGCATCCGGCGCAGTTAAAGGTCGGCCAGACCTATGCCTGGCGCTTCCGCAACGAAGTGCTGCTCCGCTGAGCTTTCAGTCCAGCCAGGGATGGGCCGCCAGCCAGCGCCCAAGCTCGTTGTCGTTGGCGCATTGGAGCTTGTTGAAGATGTTGGCGCGGTGCGTCTCCACCGAGCGATGGCTGCAGGGCGGCACCAGCATGCGTGCGATCTCCTTGTTGGGCTGGCCCAGCCCGACCAGGCGCGCCACCTCGCGCTCGCGCGGCGTCAGCTCGGCCCACATGCGCAGCGCCTGGGCGCGGGCGCGGGCCAGGGCGGTGGCGGCGGGCAGCTTGTCGAGCAGGCGCTGGGTGTCCGGCTTTTCCACCCAGTCGTAGGCGCCGCGCCGCACCGCTTCCAGGGCGGTCGGGATATCGCCGTGCGCCGACAGGAACAGGGTCACCAGCGGGCTGTGCGCGCCCAAGAGGCGCTCGAAGACTTCCAGGCCGCTCATGCCGCCCATGCGCAGGTCGAGGATCACGCAGCCCGGCTGGCGCAGGTCGACGGTGTCGAGGAAGGCCTCGCCGGAGTCAAAGGCCTGCACCGCCATTCCCTGCGAGAACAGCAGCAGGAGCAGGGAGCGGCGCAGGGCTTCGTCGTCGTCGACGACATACAGGGTCAGTGGCGCTTCTTTCATGACTCTTTCATGGCTCTTTCATGGAACGATGGGCAGCGTGAACGAGAAGGTGGCGCCGCCGCCCGGCCGGTTCTCGACGCCGATGGCGCCGCCGTGGGCCTCGACGATGCTGCGGCAGATGTTCAGGCCCAGCCCGAGGCCATCGGGCTTGGTGGTGAAGAAGGGGGAGAACACCTGGTCGAGCTGCCCGGCCGGAATCCCCGGTCCCTGGTCGGCCACGCCGATGCGCAGCCCTCCCTCGCTGCGGCGGCAGGCCAGCTCGATCGTGCGGCGGTGACGCGGCTGGTCCTGCATGGCCTGCAGCGCATTATGGACCAGGTTGACAAGGACCTGCTCGAGCAGGACCCGGTCGCCGCGCACCCGGGCGCCGGCGTCCTCGAGCAGCAGGCGCAGGGTGGCGCCCTGGGCTTTCAGCTCGGGCTCGAGCAGGGCTCGCGCATGGGTGATCACGTCCACCATCGCCAGGATTTCGTACTGGCCCCGTTGCGGGTTGATGAAGGCGCGCACCCGCTTGACGATCTCGCTGGCGCGCTGCGACTGGCCGACGATCTCGTCGAGCGCGCCCGGCAGCAGCTCGGACGGCCCCCGCGCAACCAGCGCGCGCGCGGCCACGGCAAAATTGGACAGGGCCATCAGCGGCTGGTTGAGTTCGTGCGCCAAGGTGGACGCCATCTCGCCGACGCTGGCCAGGCGCGCGCTGCGCTGCAGGCGCAGTTCCTGGTCGCGCTGGCGGGCTTCGGCCTGCTTCTGCGCGGTGATGTCCACTACGGAGCTCATCCAGCCCCGGTGCACGCCCTGGGCGTCCACCAGCGGCGCGGCGTAGACCATCGTGATGACGTCGTGCCCGTCCTTGTGGCGGATGCGCGATTCGAAGCCGTGCGGCGCGGCGCGGCCCTGCAGGGCCTCGTCGCTTTCGCGCGCCTGCTTTTCCAGGTCGTCCGGATGCCAGTAGGGGTAGGGCGGCCGGCAGCCGAGCAGTTCCTCGGCGCTGTAGCCGACCATGGCGCACAGCGCCGGGTTGACGTAGATGATCTTCCCGTCCGGGTCGCGGGCGCGCATGCCCACCAGCAGGGAATCTTCCATGGCCTTGCGGAAGGCGTGCGCTTCTTCCAGGTCGCGGGTGCGCTCGTCGACCCGGCGCTCCAGCTCCAGGCGCGCCGTGCGCTGTTCGACGAAGCGCCGCTCGCGCAGCCGCCAGTACAGGGTGCCAAGCAGCAGGAGCGCCACGGCCAGCGCCGTGAGCGCGAGCGCGGAGCGGCGTGCCTGCGCCACTTCCTTCATATCCGAGGTGACGGTGAGGGTCCAGCCCAGTTCCGGCAGCGGAGTGTCGAGTGCGAGCAGGGTTCTTCGTTGTCCCTGCACCCCGGTGCGCAGGACGAAGCCGGCGCCGTCGGGTCGCGCCTCGATCTTCCACGGCAGGACGTCGAAGCGCGTGCGCTTGCCATACTGGCCGTGTTCGGCGATCCAGCGGGCGTCTTGCGCGGACACCGGCCGGATAGCCTGGTACAGCCATTCGGGCACGCCGCTCAGGAAGACGATGCCGCGGCTGTCCCTGAGCACGACCGGTTCGAGCCCACCCATCCAGGTGGCCTGCAGCGCCTCCAGGCTGATCTTGACCACGGCCACGCCGAGGATGGCGCCGTCCACGCGCACGGGCTCCGCGATGAACAGGCCGGACTGGCCGGTGGTGAGCCCGAGGCCATAGAACAATCCGCGGCGGCCCTGCACGGCGTCCTCGAAGTAGGCCCGCTGCCGGTAGTTCTGCCCGACGAAGCTCGAGGGCGTGTTCCAGTTGCTGGCCGCCAGCGTCAAGCCATCGCGGTCGACCAGGTAGAGCGCGGCGGCGCCGGTGGTCGCCTGCAGGTCGGCAAAGTAATCGTTGGCGCGCGCCCGCAAGGAAGCATCCTGCGGGGCGCGCAGCAAGTCCTGCACGCCCGGGTGGCGCGCCACGGCATGCGGCAGGAAGTCGTGCTTCTCGACCAGGCCGCGCAGGCCCAGCGCCTGCGCGGCGGCGGCCTGCCGCAGGGCCTGGGTCTTGGCCTGCAGTTCGCGCTGCGCGGCCCAGTGTCCCGCGGCCGCGATCAGGACCAGCGCTCCCACGGCGGCAAGGAGCCCGCGCCAGTAACGGGCGATGAACGGGCGGGCCATTCGGTTTCCTCAGGATCAGATCACGAGACGATAGCAGTTGCGCCGGCGCTTTGGAATGCTTCTGCGTAGTTTTACGGAGGCGCTCGCGCCGACATCCCGGATGCGCGCCCTACGGCCGCGCGCGATAGTAAGGGCCTGGAAACGGGAGACGCGTCGATCTCCCGTGCATCACAGGAGACAACATGACTGCAGTCACAACGCGGCCGGCCGTCGAGGGCCGCGCCCAGGCCGGAGAACGGATTTCCGGCAAACGCTTGCGCGCCATCTTCGTCGGCTCGTCCGGCAACCTGGTCGAGTGGTTCGATTTCTACTGCTATTCGGCGTTCGCGCTGTACTTCGCGAGTTCCTTCTTTCCGGCCCAGGACCCGACCGCGCAGATGATGTCCACGGCCGGCATCTTCGCCCTCGGCTTCTTCGTGCGCCCGATCGGCGGCATCCTGTTCGGCCGCCTGGCCGACCGGCGCGGCCGCAGGACGGCCCTGATGGCCTCGGTCCTCTTGATGTGCTTCGGCTCGCTCCTGATCGCCTGCGCGCCGACCTACGCCACCGCCGGCATCCTGTCGCCCTGCATCCTGCTGCTGGCGCGCCTGCTGCAGGGCCTGAGCCTGGGCGGCGAGTACGGCGCCAGCGCCACCTATCTGTCGGAAATGGCGGATTCCAGGCACCGCGGCTTCTATGCCAGCTTCCAGTACGTGACCCTGATCGGCGGCCAGCTGCTGGCGCTGCTGCTCCTGCTGGTGCTGCAGCGCTACCTGCTCTCGGACGAGCAGCTGCGCGCCTGGGGCTGGCGGATTCCCTTCTTCATCGGCGCGACCCTGGCCGTGCTGGCCCTGACCATGCGCCACAACATGCCCGAGACCGACTCCTTCGAGGCGGCGCGCAAGAAGGCCAAGAAGATGGGCGGCCTGCAACAGCTGATGCAGCACCCGCGCGAAGTCCTCCTGGTGATCGGCCTGACCATGGGCGGCACCCTGGCCTTCTACGTCTACACCACCTACATGCAGAAATTTTTGCGCCTGTCGGTCGGCCTCACCGACGCCCAGACCACGGCGGTCTCGGCGGCCTCGCTGCTGTTCGCCATGTGCCTGCAGCCGCTGTACGGCGCGCTGTCCGACCGCATCGGCCGCCGTCCGCTCCTGGTGGGCTTCGCGCTGCTCGGCACCCTGTTCACGGTGCCGCTGCTCACGGCCATCCGCAATGCGTCAGGCCCGTGGGAAGCCTTTGCCCTGATCGCCTGCGCCTGGATCATCGTGTCCGGCTACACCTCGATCAACGCGCTGGTGAAGGCCGAGCTGTTCCCGGCCACCATCCGCGCCACCGGCGTCGGCGTGCCGTACGCCTTCGCTGTGTCGGTGTTCGGCGGGACGGCCGAGTACCTGGCGCTGTGGTTCAAGTCGATCAACCTGGAGAGCGGGTTCTACTGGTATGCCACGGGGGTGATCGCGTGCACATTGGTGGTGTGCTGGTTCATGCGGGATACTGCGGCGAACTCGCGGATCGATGCGGAGGCGCGCGGCTAAGCCTATCGCTTCTGCCCATACTGAAAAGCAAACGGCCCGCGAAAGCGGGCCGTTTGCATTCACGAACGAGAAGGGCTTAGGCCGCGTTCTGGTTCACGAAGTCCCAGTTCACGACATTCCAGAACGCGTCCAGGAACTTGGCGCGCGCGTTGCGGTAGTCGATGTAGTAGGCGTGCTCCCAGACGTCCGCGGTCAGCAGCGGCTTGTCCGAGGTGGTCAGCGGGGTGCCGGCGTTCGAGGTGTTGACGATGTCGACGCTGCCGTCGGCCTTCTGCACCAGCCAGGTCCAGCCCGAGCCGAAGTTGCCCAGTGCCGACTTGTTGAACTCTTCCTTGAACTTGTCGAACGAGCCCCACTTGGCGTTGATCGCGTCGGCGACCTTGCCGGTCGGAGCGCCGCCGCCGTTCGGGGTCATGCAGTTCCAGAAGAAGGTGTGGTTCCACACCTGGGCCGAGTTGTTGAACACACCACCGGTCGACTTCTGGATGATCTCTTCCAGGGACATGTTTTCGTACTCGGTCCCCTTGATCATGTTGTTCAGGTTGGTGACATAGGTCTGGTGGTGCTTGCCGTGGTGGTATTCCAGGGTCTCGGCCGAGATGTGCGGCTGCAGGGCATCCTTAGCGTACGGCAGTGGCGGCAGGGTATGTTCCATGTTCAATTCCTTGTGCGTTGGTTGGACGGGTTTTGTTCCAAAACCGCGCTATTCTAAACCGGATAGCGCGATGTTGCATGCTTGGCTAGTCATTCGGATCACCCAGCGCGGCCTGCACGCTGGACACGACGATGTCGGCCGTGCCGCCGGCCAGCCGCAGGCTCAGCTTGTTGCGTGCCTTGACCTGCGCCGGGTCGCGCAGCACCTCGCCCTTGACGTTGCGGACGATGGCATAGCCACGCTCGAGCGTGCGTTGCGGGTTCAGCAATTCCAGCTGCGCCGTCAGGGCCTCGAGGGCGTCGCGCCGCCGTTTGACAGCGTTGCACAGGCTGGTGTTCAGGTGGCGCCCGTCGGCCAGCAATTGCGCGCGCATGGCGCGCATGTCGGGACGGTGGCGCATCCAGCGCTGCTGCAGCTGGGCCAGCACCAGGTTCTGGCGGTTCACCGGGGTGCGCACCGCATGGGTCAGGGCGGCCGCCATCGACAGCAGTTTGACGCGCTGGTGGCGGATCTGGGCCGAGGGGCTGAGCAGGCGCCGACTATAGCCGTCCAGGCCCTGGCTGGCTTCCGACAGCGTGCGGCGCATGGCGCGGCGCAGGTCCTGGGCGTCGCCCGACAGGGAGGCCAGCCAGTCGGCGCGCGGCGTGACCGCCAGCTCGGCGGCGGCGGTCGGGGTGGCGGCGCGCACGTCGGCGGCGAAGTCGGCGATGGTGACGTCGGTCTCATGGCCCACGCCGGAGATCACCGGGACCTGGCAGGCGTCGATGGCGCGCGCCACGCATTCCTCGTTGAAGCTCCACAGGTCTTCGATCGAGCCGCCGCCGCGGCACACCAGCAGCACGTCGGCTTCCTGCCTGCGCGAGGCGGTCATGATGGCTTCGGCGATCTTGTCGGCGGCGAACTGGCCCTGGACCGGGGCCGGGTAGAGGATCACGCGCACGTGCGGCGCGCGGCGGCGCAGGGCGGTGAGCACGTCGCGCAGGGCCGCGGCCTGGGGGCTGGTGACGATGCCGATGGTGCGCGGGAACAGCGTCAGCGCTCGCTTGCGGTCTGCATCGAACAGGCCCTGGGCCTGGAGCTTTTCCTTGAGCCGCAGGAAGGCTTCGTAGAGCTGGCCGACGCCGGCGCGGCGGATGGTCTCGACATTGATCTGGTAGTCGCCGCGTGCGCCGTACAGGGTGACCAGGGCGCGCACCTCGACCTTGTCGCCTTCGCGCGGATTGAACCCGGCGTATTGCGCGCGGCTACGGAACATCACGGCGCGTACCTGGGCGGCATCATCCTTCAGCGTGAAATACCAGTGGCCGGAACTGGCGCGCGTGAAGTTGGAGATCTCGCCGCCGATCCAGACCAGTGGAAAACTCCGTTCGAGCAGGCGGGCGACCTGCTGGTTCAGGGTCGTCACGGTCATGACGGGTGGCGCGGTGTAGGCGGGATCGGCGTCGCTTTGATAGTCCATGGAGGCTGCTTGGCTGCTTTGGTAAAGCTGATGCTTATGTCATATCTTGGAGAAAACGACAAGGCTTGGCGGCAGTCGTGCGCGCCGTGTCCGGCATGACGCGTTGTTGCCAGTTTTCAATGCATTCTATTGAAAGTCTTTGAAATCAATGGCTTGCAGAGGGCTCTTTAGGTTTTAACGCGACTTTATCCACAAAATCTGTGGGCAACTCATGCATAAGACAGGAGCCTGCTCAAGAATGGAGCGTGGCGCGCGCTTCCCTTATGCGTCAAGCACTTAGCGGCCCTATGCCTGGCTTGGACACATTGTTGTCCACAAAATATGTGCATATCGTGGCGTCGACTACCCGGGCCCGAAGGCTGGGCAACAAGGCCGACACGGCTGCCTAAAAATGACGCTAGGAAAGTTTATTGTTTTAGATCAACGACTTAGGGTATCGAAGAGCGCCTTGCGCACAATTTTGTCCACAAAAAGTGTGCACAAGGCGCTCACCACGGCCAGCCGAGGCCGGATTCGTTGCGCTGAACGCACTGGATAGGCCCACCCGTCAGCTTCGAACACGGCTTTTCGACCATTTGCCAGCATTTGCATCTTTCAGAGGCAGTCCCATCCGATCCTTTATGAATCAATGGCTTAGCTCGCTACATACCGCATTCATCACATCCTTATCCACAAAAAATGTGCAGATGTGAATTTTCTTAGCCGCAAGGTCTACAGCACAGAATAAGTCATGCATGACAGGGCAGAGTTGCACACAATCCCTCGCATTACTGCTGAGTGATGAAATTTTATGCAGTGATATTTTCTTGTGTTAGATCAAGCACTTAGCTTTTGAAATCGGCCCTTGCTCACACTTTTGTCCACAAAAAATGTGAGGAACCGCACAGAGCTGGGCGCGTGAGGACAAGCTGCGACACTGCCTATTTTTTGCGCTCCGGAAATTTTTCGAAACGAAACAATGACTTAGCTGCCGTCGGAAGCCATTGCGCACAATTTTGTCCACAGAATTTGTTCGTAAGTGCAAACGGTTGAGATAGATCAACATCATCCCCAACAAGATGCTTGAGCTGGAAGCATACTCATCTGACACGTGCCGTTTTCTTGCGCAGGCGCAGAATGTCCTTTGAAATCAAGGCTCTTTGTGCCAGAAGAGGGCCTTGCGCACATTTTTATCCACAGAAGCTGTGCAGAACCACACTTGCCGCACCGCTGGCAACTTGTTACATTGCTGAACTGATTTTCTTTCCCACAGGAGTTTCTTTTGCTCGCCATTTTTCAAGCTGCAGGCTGGCCCATCTGGTTCTTGCTGATTGCCTCGATCATTGCCGTCGCCCTGATCGTGGAACGCCTGATCTACCTGCGCCGCGAGAAGATCCTCCCGAAGGCATTGCTGGATGAAGTGATCCGCGTCTATCGCGCCGGCAAGGTCACGCCCGAGGTGGTCGACAAGCTCGAACACAATTCGCCGCTCGGCACCGTGCTGGCCGCCGCGCTGCGCAACGTCGACGCTCCGCGCGACGTCATGAAGGAATCCATCGAGGAGGCCGGCCGCGGCGTCGCCCACGGCCTCGAGCGCTTCCTCACCACCCTCGGCACCATCGCCTCGCTGGCTCCGCTGCTGGGCCTGTTCGGCACGGTGGTCGGCATGATCGAGATCTTCGGCGCGCAAAGCCCGACCGGCAACAACCCGGCCCAGCTGGCGCACGGCATCTCGGTGGCGCTGTACAACACCGGCTTCGGCCTGGCCATCGCCATGCCGGCCCTGGTGTTCTACCGCCACTTCCGCTCCTCGGTCGACAGCTTCATCGTCGAGATGGAGCTGCAGGCCGTGAAATTCGTCGACGTCGTGCACGGGACCCGCAAATGATGAACTTCCGCCGCGGCCGCCAGCGCGAGGAACCGGAGATCAACCTGATTCCGTTCATCGACGTGCTGCTGGTCGTCCTCATCTTCCTGATGGTCTCGACCACCTACAGCAAGTTCACCGAGCTGCAGATCACGCTGCCCACGGCCGACGCCGAGAAGGTGCAGGAGCGTCCCTTCGAGATCAACGTCACCATCGACGCCAAGGGCAACTACACGGTGAACAACGTGCCGGTGTCCTTCCACAGCGTGGCCGGCCTGGCAGAAGACTTGAAAACTGCTGCCCGCAATGCCCCGAGCGGTCAACCAGCGGTCGATCCGGTGGTGATCGTCAACGCCGACCAGTTCGCGATGCACCAGATGGTCATCAACGTGCTGGAAGCGGCGCGCGTGGCCGGCTACGACAAGCTGACCTTCGCCGCCCAGACCGGCACCAGGAAATAAGAACGCGGACGCCCCGGCGTCCGCTCCTCCATGGCTTCCAACCTAGAATCGACACTCACCCGTGCCTGGCTGCGCCGCGGCCCGCTGGCGCTGGCCTTGCTGCCGCTCGCACTGCTGTTCCGCGTTCTCGCCGGGGTGCGCACGTTGCTGTATCGGCTTGGCCTGAAGAAGAGCGAGCGCCTGCCGGTGCCGGTCATCGTGGTCGGCAACATCTTCATCGGCGGGACCGGCAAGACGCCGCTGACGATCTGGCTGGCGGACAACCTGCGCGGCGCCGGCCTGCGTCCGGGCGTGATCTCGCGCGGCCACGGCGGTGCGGCCGACGTGCCGCGCGAGGTGACCCCGCAATCCGATCCCCGTGAAGTGGGCGACGAGCCGCTCCTGATCGCGGCGCGCGCCGGCTGCCCGGTCGTGGTGGGACGCCAGCGTGCCCAGGCGGGCAGGGCGCTGCTGGCAAGCCACCCGGAAGTGGACGTCCTGATCACCGACGACGGCCTGCAGCACTACGCACTGGCGCGCGATGTCGAGATCGTCCTGTTCGACGGCCGCGGCGTCGGCAATGGCTGGCTGCTGCCGGCCGGCCCGCTGCGCGAGCCGCCTTCGCGGCGCCGCGATTTCACGGTGGTGAACGCGCCCGAGATCACCCCGCAGCTGGCGCGCGCCGTCGGCGGCCAGCCGTTCCGGATGCAGCTGGCAGGCGACTTCGCCGAGCCCCTGATGCGCCCGGAAGATTGCCTGCCGCTCGCGCGCCTGAAGGGCAGGCGCATCGTGGCGGCCGCCGGCATCGGCAATCCGGGCCGCTTCTTCGCCATGCTGCGCGGCGCCGGCCTGGACTTCCGGGAACTGCCGCTGCCCGACCACCACGACTTCCTCGACCGTCCTTTCGACGGGCTCGACGCCGATGTCATCCTGATCACGGAGAAGGATGCAGTAAAATGTCGGCAACTTGATAACCTGAAGGACGACCCGCGCTTGTGGGTCGTGCCCGTGACGGCGCGGATCGATCCCGCGCTGGCCGAACAAATCGTGGAGAAATGTCGTGGACGCTCGACTGCTTGATATCCTGGTCTGCCCGCTGTGCAAGGGCCCGCTTGAATACGATAAGAAAGCGCAGGAACTGACCTGCCGCCCGGACCGCCTGGCATACCCGATCCGCGATGGTATCCCGATCATGTGGGCTGACCAGGCGCGCAAGATCGAACCGGTGTAAGTCGATGGGCTTTACCGTCATCATCCCGGCCCGCCTGGCCTCGACGCGCCTGCCGAACAAGCCGCTGGCCGACCTCGGCGGCAAGCCGATGGTGGTGCGCGTGGCCGAACGCGCGCGCGAATCGGGAGCGAGCCGCATCATCGTTGCCACCGATCACCCGGACATCCTGGCGGCCTGCGAGGCGCACGGCATCGAAGCCTGCATGACCCGCGCCGACCATCCGTCCGGCACCGACCGCATCGCCGAAGTCGCGCACAAGCTGGGCCTGGCGCCAGAGGAGGTGGTGGTCAACCTGCAGGGCGACGAACCGCTCATCGACCCGAGCCTGCTGGCCGCCTGCGCCGCGCGCATCGTCGAGGGCGTGCCGATGGCCACCGTGGCCCATCCGATCGTCGACGTGGCCGAGGTGTTCAACCCGAACGTGGTCAAGGTCGTGCTCGACAAGGCGGGCAGGGCGCTGTACTTCTCGCGCGCCACCATTCCCTGGCACCGCGACGCCTTCGCGGCCAGCAAGAAGTCGCTGCCGGCCGGCTACGCGCCGCTGCGCCACGTCGGCCTCTATGCCTACAGCAACGCCTTCCTCCAGGCCTATCCGGCGCTGGAGAGTTCCCCGCTCGAAACCATCGAAGCGCTGGAACAGCTGCGCGTGCTGTGGCACGGCTACCCGATCGCCGTGCACATCACGGACAGCGCGCCGCCCGCCGGCGTCGATACCCCGGACGACCTGGAGCGGGTGCGCCGCCACTACGCTGCCTGAACTTTCTTACGCCAATTTTACGTTGTCTGCGCTATGTCAAAACGAACTGGCGACAGGCCCGGGGATTGGCGTTAAAGCTGACTTTTGTGGTAACTTTCGTGTCAAGTAGCCAGATATGCATCAAACACAATCGTCTGCCAACATAAAAATTATCAACATCCTCTAAGAATCTAGGAAACTCATGCGTCTCATTCTGTTAGGAGCACCCGGCGCCGGCAAAGGCACCCAGGCCAACTTCATCAAGGAAAAGTTCAACATTCCGCAGATTTCCACCGGCGACATGCTGCGTGCCGCGATCAAGGCCGGAACCGAACTGGGCATGGCTGCCAAGAAGGTGATGGATGCTGGCCAGCTGGTGTCGGACGACATCATCATCGGCCTGGTGAAGGAGCGCCTGAAGGAGACCGATTGCGCCAATGGCTACCTGTTCGACGGCTTCCCGCGCACCATTGCACAGGCCGACGCCATGAAGGACAGCGGCGTGCAGATCGACTACGTGCTGGAAATCGACGTGCCTGACGAACTGATCGTCGAGCGCATGTCGGGCCGCCGCACCCACCAGGCATCGGGCCGCGTGTACCACACCAAGTTCAACCCGCCGAAGGTCGACGGCGTCGACGACGTCACCGGCGAGCCGCTGGTGCAGCGCGACGACGACAAGGAAGAAACCGTGCAGAAGCGCCTGGCCGTGTACCACAACCAGACCGAAGTGCTGCTCGGCTACTACAACAAGTGGGCCCAGTCGGGCCTGCCTGGTGCGCCGAAGTACCGCAAGATTTCGGGCGTCGGCCCGGTCGAGCAGGTGCGCGACGCGGCCTTCGCAGCCCTGTCGGAATAAATACTCAAGAAGTTGATCGAACGGCCCTGCGGGGCCGTTTTTTCATTTATAAGTAGCGCTCGACGGCCGCCGTCAGCGACTCCCGGTCCGAATCCCCCTGGTAGCGTTCGCCGTTGATGAAGAAGCTCGGCGTCCCGCTCGCTCCCAGTGATTTCGCTTCTTGCGCCTGCGCCCCGATCCGCTCGCGGTGCCGGCGCTCGGCCATGTCGGCGTCGAAACGTGCCGCGTCCAGCCCCAGGCCCTGGGCCAGCAGCGGCAGCTGGGCCGGGGCCATCTGCGCCTGGTGCTCGAACAGGGTGTCGTGCATCTCCCAGAACTTGCCCTGGGCGCCTGCCGCCTCCGCCGCCTCGGCCGCGCTTTCCGCATACGGGTGCATGCCGAGCGGCAGGTGGCGATAGACCAGCGCGATGCGCTCGCCGTACTGCTTCTGCAGCCCGCTCAGTGTCGGGTGGGCCCGCGCGCAGTAGGGGCACTGGAAATCCCCGTATTCGATGATGACGATGTCGGCATCGGGATTGCCCCGTACGTGGTCGCCTTCCACGATCTCTACCTGCCTCATGCTCGCTCCTGAGAATGTGATGGAGCCGATCTTCGCACGCTCCTCCACAGCTGCGCCGCCCGTTACCGTTCAACAATCATGTGAGGAAGTGTTTCGCGTGCGCCGAACGCGCCGATGCGGGCAGATAATGGCCTGTCCAATATCCATTCGCTCGAGGTGCACCATGCGTCCCATCCAGTCCATGATTGCCGTGCTGTTCGCCCTGGGTCCGGCGGCAGCGCTGGCCCAGAACCAGGTGCCGGCCCAGCCGCCGACGGGCAAGCCGGTCGACGACAGCGCCACGTATGGCCCGGTGCTGAATCCGCAGCAGCCGACCCCGGCCAGCACGCAGGCGGCAGGCGAGGCCCGGCCGCAGGCGCAGGAAGAGCGCGCCGGCCAGCCGCCGGTCACCAGCAAGCAGAACGAAGTCGATCCTTCGGCCCGTCCGGCGCCCGGGACCGGACAACCGGCGACTCCGACCCCGCCGCAGGCCCCGGCCCAGCCGCAAACCCAGCAGCCCAGGACCCAGCAGGAACTCCAGGGCAAGCCCGAGCGCCAACAGCAAACCAAGAAACAGGCCCAGCGCCGTCCGGGCGCGGTCCAGCGCATCGAGCCCACGCCGCGCATCGCCGCGCCAGGCCCGGCGCCGGTCCCGCGCGCCGGGGTAGCGGCCGCGCCCGGCCCGGTCGGTCCGCAGTCGAGCCAGGTGGTGAGCTGCGTGGGCGGCACCTGCACCGACGTCAACGGCACGACCTATAACGCGAGCGGCCCGGGCAATGTCGCGGTCAGCAGCAGCGGCCGCGCCTGCACGACCAACGGCACCACCGTGCAGTGCCTTTGATCTGGCGGAATCATCGCGTTGGTGAATGGTTTTTCTTGCCAAAAGTTCGCTACAATGCCGGCTGTTTGACGTTTACGTTAACGTAACGTTCGCGTAAGCCGTCATCACAGCGGCACTAGAACTTTTAAAAGGGAAAACCATGCAAATTCAGAACAATGTGTTCATCGTGACCGGTGGCGCGTCGGGCCTGGGAGCAGCCACGGCGCGCATGATCACGGAAGCGGGCGGCAAGGTCGTCATCGCCGACGTGCAGGCGGAGGCAGGCGCCGCGCTGGCGGCCGAATTGAAAGGCCAGTTCGTCAAGTGCGACGTCACGCAGGAAGCGGATGGCCTCGCGGTCGTGGACGCGGCCACCAAGCTCGGCACTTTGCGCGGCCTGGTCAACTGCGCCGGCGTGGCGCCGGCCGTCAAGACCGTCGGCAAGGACGGCCCGCACCCGCTGGACGCCTTCCAGCGCGCGGTGAACATCAACCTGGTCGGTACCTTCAACATGTGCCGCCTGGCGGCCGACGCCATGGGCAAGACTGAAGCAGGCGAGTACGGCGAGCGCGGCATCATCATCAACACCGCCTCGGTCGCGGCCTTCGACGGCCAGATCGGCCAGGCCGCCTACGGCTCCTCGAAGGCTGCGGTTGCCGGCATGACCCTGCCGATGGCGCGCGACCTGGCGCGCAGCGGCATCCGCGTGATGACCATCGCCCCGGGCATCTTCGAGACCCCGATGCTGATGGGCATGCCGCAGGAAGTGCGCGACTCGCTGGGCAAGATGGTCCCGTTCCCGCCGCGCCTCGGCATGCCGAAGGAGTACGCGCACCTGGCCAAGGCCATCATCGAAAACGTGATGCTCAACGGCGAAACGATCCGCCTCGACGGCGCGATCCGCATGCAGCCGAAGTAAGCTTCCTGAAGGCTCTTGCCAATTGTTGTAGGATTGGCAGATGTCGGGCGCATGGCGCAAGCCATGCGCCCGTTTTGCTTTTGGAGAAACGATTTGAACAATACGAAGTTGCGCGCTACCTCCCTGGCCCTGGCCCTGGCCCTGGCCTCTACCGTCCAGCCGCTGCTGGCGCAGGACACTCGCCAGGCGGCCCCGGAAGCCGCCACCGGCTACACCACGAAGCCCGGCTGGCCCGCGAAAAAATACATGGTGGCCGCGGCCAATCCGCTGGCGGTGCAGGCCGGCTACCAGATCCTGCAGCAAGGCGGCAGCGCGATCGACGCGGCGATTGCCACCCAGCTGGTGCTGACCCTGGTCGAGCCGCAGTCGTCCGGCATCGGCGGCGGCGCCTTCCTGGTCCACTATGACGGCCGCAAGACCCAGGCTTTCGATGGCCGCGAGACCGCGCCCTCGAAAGCCGACGAGCGCCTGTTCCAGCGCCCCGACGGCACGCCGCTGTCGCGCCTTGATGGCATCGTCGGCGGCCGTTCGGTCGGCGCGCCGGGCGTGCTGCGCATGCTCGAGCTGGCGCACAAGGAGCATGGCAAGCTGCCGTGGAAGGCCTTGTTCGCGCCCGCCATCCGCTTGTCAGAAGAGGGCTTCGCGGTCAGCCCGCGCCTGCACGCGCTGCTGTCCGGCGACCGCTACCTGCGCAAGGACCCGGAAGCGGCGCGCTATTTCTACGGCAACGGCGGCCAGCCTTGGGCCGTCGGCCACATCCTGAAGAACCCGGCACTGGCAAAGACGCTGCGCGAGATCGCCGAGGGCGGCGCCGACGCCTTCTACCGGGGCCGCATCGCGCGCGACATCGCCGCCAAGGTGCAGGGCCACCCGACCAACCCGGGCCTGCTCAGCGCCGCCGACATCGCCGCCTACCAGCCGAAGGTGCGCACGCCGGTGTGCAGCGATTATCGTGCCTATACCGTGTGCGGCATGCCGCCGCCATCCTCGGGCGGCATCGCCGTCGCCCAGATGCTGGGCATGTTCGAGACCTTCGACATGAAGGCGCTCGCGCCAGGCAACGGCGTCCCGGGCCCGGACGCGCTGCACGTGTTCAGCGAAGTAGGGCGCCTGGCCTATGCGGACCGCAACCGCTACGCCGCCGACGCCGACTTCGTGCCGCTGCCGGGGCGCGGCGTGCCGAGCCTGATCGACAAGCACTACCTGGCCACGCGTGCCAGGCTGGTGGGACCGCGCTCGATGGGCGAGGCCCCGGCCGGCAAGCCGCCCGGCATGGAGATGGCCTGGCACTGGGGCAAGGACAATGCGATCGAAACGCCGTCGACCTCGCACGTGTCGGTGGTCGACGCTTATGGCGCGGGCCTGGCGATGACCACGACCATCGAAGATGCGTTTGGATCGCGCCAGATGGTGGACGGCTTCATCCTCAACAACCAGCTGACCGATTTCTCCTTCGCCTCGCGTGACGCCGACGGCCCGATCGCCAACCGGGTGGAAGCCGGAAAGCGCCCGCGCAGCGCGATGTCGCCCACCGTGGTGTTCGACCGCAAGACCGGCAAGCTGGTGCTGACGGTCGGTTCGCCGGGCGGCCCGGCCATCATCAACTACGTCGCCAAGGTGCTGGTCGGGACGCTCGACTGGGGCCTCAACGTGCAGCAGGCAATCGCGATGCCGAACTTCGGCAGCCGCAACGGCCCGACCGAACTCGAAGTGGGACGCTTCCCGTCGACCACCATCGAGGCCTTGAACGCGCGCGGCCACAAGGTGCGCCTGGGCGAGCAGACCTCCGGCCTGCACGGCATCCAGCGCATCGAAGTGCATGGGGTGCCGCTGTGGTACGGCGGGGCCGATCCACGCCGCGAAGGCGTGGCGCAAGGGGACTGAGGGAACCATCCGGATGCCGCGCCCGTCGACCGCCGCCGCTTACGACCAGCTGGCCGAACGCTGGCTGGACGGGGTATTCGACGGCAGCAACGGCCTGCATCAGCACGAGCGGGCGCTCGCCTTTCTTGCGCCGGTAGCCGATGGCTGGGCCCTCAACGTCGGCTGCGGCTGCAACACCCGTTTCAATCCGCTGTTGCGGCGCCATGACTTGCGGATCGAGGCTGTCGACCTGTCGGCGCGCATGCTGGCACTGGCGCAGGCGACCGACCCGGAGGTCGTCCTGCACCAGGCCGATATCCGTGATTGGCCGCTTCCCCGCGGCTACCGCTTCGTGGCGGCCTGGGACAGCATCTGGCACGTCCGTCTGCAAGACCAGCGCGCACTCATGCTCAAGCTGATGCGCGCGCTCGAGCCGGGTGGGGTCTTCCTCTTCACCGCGGGCGGGCTGGACCGGGCCCATGAACACGTCGATGCCGCGATGGGGCCCGAGGTCTACTACGGCACGCTCGGGATACCCGGCCTGCTCGCGGTGATCGAGGAGGCCGGCTGCCTGCTACGGCACCTCGAGTTCGACCAGCATCCGGAACAGCACTTGGTCGTCATCGCGCAGCGCCCAGATAAATAATGCCGCCCGCTGCAGATCGGGCGGCATGCCAGGTCGGGAACTCCCTTACGCCTTGCGGCGCCTGCGCTGCGAGACCAGCGCCGCCAGGCCCAGGCCGATCAGGACCGTGGACGCCGGTTCCGGAACTTCGCCAGTGGCGCCGCCTTCCCCCGAGCCGCCACCGATGGAACCACTATCAATCGAGCCGCCGCCAGTGGAACCGCCACCATTGGAACCGCCTTCGGTCGAGCCACCGTCCGTGGAACCGCCGCCGGTCGAGCCACCGCCTGTGGAACCGCCGCCGCTCGAGCCGCCCTGGTTTCCATCGTTCTGCACTGGAGGCGGCGTATAGATACTGGCGGGAATGAGACCTTGCACGCCGATGCCGCCGGTCTTGCCTCCTGCGTCGCCGATGTGGGCGGCGAAGCCGTAGCCGCCGGGTTGCCCCTTGTTCTTTGCAGTGCTCGGAGTGAATGCATCCAGGGAAAGGGCGGCCATGCTGAGGCTGAATTCGAGCGGACTGCCGACCTTGCTGGAAATGCCGCCGCTGTTCAGCTTGAAGCCATGCGTGAACATGCCGTCTGGGGTCAGGTTGAACGGTCCTCCGCTCAGCACTCTGAAGGCGCTCCCGGTGTAGTCGATGACCGCATTCTGGTAGGCGCTGGCCAGGCTGAAGCCGAAGCTTGGGCTGTCGCTGGGGCCCGTCCCGGCAAAATAATAATTGTCAGCCAGGCTTACCTTGACGTCGACACGGTCGGCCGATGCCTGGGTCAACTGGACCGTCACGGGGCTACCAGTAAAGGTGGCGGACGTGGACAGGTTGTATGTATACGACGTGCCGACGGCAATGGGCGTGGCGTGGGCTGCAAGCGACACGCTGGCAAACAGTGTCACAGCAGCAATTTTCTTCAGGACTTGGATTTGGTTCATATAATAGTTATAACAAATATTGATTCTCTGCATTTAAGCAAGTTGCGTGCCAATTGATTCAAGTGATTGAATTTATAGGTTTTACATTGATCTTCACGTCCAAAGAAAATAAAGCTGTAAAATTTTCCGACAGTAAATTACTGTTGTTAAAATAGAATTTGTCCGGTTTTGGCTGTGCTCACTTCACTATCTGGCGAAAAGACTCTTTCTATACGTAAATTCCCTCGCTGCTAGTAGGGCGCCTTTCCCGCTTCCTGTGGCTAAAAAGCCTGGACAAGCCAGACTCGATCCATATATTTCCCAAGAGATACCTGACTTTTGCTAAGCTTCGCGGGTGGACAGTGGAGCAAAAACAGGCCTGGTCCTCACAGGCGGTGGAGCACGCGCCGCCTATCAGGCCGGCGTGATGCATGCGATCGCCCGCATCCTTGCCGACGCCGGCCGTCCGGCCCTGCGCTCTCCCTTCGACATCATCTGCGGCACCTCGGCCGGCGCGCTCAACGCCACCGCGCTGGCCTGCCGCGCCGACGACTTCAACAGCGCCGTACGCGGCCTGCTGAACGTCTGGGAAGGCGTCAGCGCCCACCAGGTCTACCGCGCCGATTCGCTGGCCGTGCTGCGTTCGGGCGCGCGCTGGCTGTCGCTGCTGTCCTTCGGCTGGCTGCTGCGCAAGTGGCACGCTTCGCCGCCCCAGTCCCTGCTCGACAACACCCCGCTGGCCGGCCTGCTGCACCGCGCCCTCGACCTGCCGCGCCTCGATGCCGCGCTCGCCGACGGCGTCCTGCATGCGCTGGCGATCACCGCTTCCTCGTATAGCAGCGGGCATCACATCACCTTCTACCAGGCCGCGCGCGAGATCGCGCCCTGGCTGCGCCATCAGCGCCTGGCGCTGTCGACCCAGATCAGCGTCGAGCACCTGCTGGCGTCGAGCGCCATTCCCTTCATATTCCCGGCGGTGCCGCTGTACCTGGGCGGCCGGCGCGAATACTGCGGCGACGGTTCGATGCGCCAGCTGGCGCCGATCGCGCCGGCCATCCACCTGGGCGCGACGCGGGTGCTGGTGGTGGGGGCGGGGCGCATGTCGGAAACGGCGGCCGCCGCCCCGCCAGGTTCGGCGACCAGCGGCGGCTATCCGAGCCTGGCGCAGATCGCCGGCCATGCGCTGTCCTCGATCTTCCTCGACAGCCTGGCCGCCGACATCGAACGCCTGCAGCGCGTCAACCAGACGCTCGAGCGCGTGCCGCCCGAGGCCCGCGCGGCGCTGCCGCTGCGCCGCGTGGAACTCCTGGTGATCGCGCCGTCCGAACGGCTCGACGACATCGCCCTGCGCCACGTGCACAGCCTGCCGTCGCCGGTGCGCACGCTGCTGGGCGGGATCGGCGCGCTTGAAACGCGCGGCGCGGCGCTGGCTTCCTACCTGCTGTTCGAAGGCAGCTATACGCGCGAGCTGATCCGCCTCGGCGAACACGATACCCTGGCCCGGCGCGACGACGTGCTGGCCTTCTTCCCCGAATGAACGCGCTGCTCCGATGGTGTGCGGCGGCGCTGCTGCTGGTGCTGAGCGTGGGTGCGCTGGCCGCGCCGCCGCGCCCGACCCTGCGCTTCGAGCACCTGTCGGTGTCCGAAGGCCTGGCGCAGGAGACCGTGCTGGCGGTGGTGCAGGACCGCGACGGCTTCATGTGGTTCGGCACCCAGAACGGCCTGTCGCGCTTCGACGGCTACCGCGTCATCAACTACCGCACCGTGCCCGGCAAGCCGCGCTCGCTGTCGAACAGCTGGGTGCGCGTGCTGCACCTGGACCGCCACGGCCGCCTGTGGCTGGGCACCGACGGAGGCCTGAACCTGTACGACCCGGTCACCCAGTCCTTCACCCTGTTCGTGCCGGAAGAGACTGCGCGGCGCGGCAACGGCAACCGCCACATCAATGCCATCGTCGGCGACGGCCGCGACGGCCTGTGGATCGGCACCAACGACGGACTGCAGCACTTCGACACCACGCTGCGCCGCTTCACCACCTGGCACCACGAGCGCGGCAACGAAGCGAGCCTGAGCGACGACAACGTCAACGCGCTGGCGCTGGACGCCGGCGGGAGGCTATGGATCGGCACCGGCGGGGGACTCGACAGCCTGGTCACCGGCAAGGACGCCGGGCGCGCGCGCATCGAGCACCACCCTGGCGGCCTGGGGCCGCGCGGCAACCCGGTGCATGCGCTGATGGTGGACGGCCAGCAACGCCTGTGGGTCGGGCGCCTGGGCGGGCTGGAACGGCGCGTGCTCGACGGGCCGGATGCGGGCAAGGTACGCCGCTTCGGTCCTGAAGACGGCATCGGCCCGTGGTGGATCACGACCCTGTACCGCGACGCCGGCAATGAAATCTGGGTCGGCACCCATGACGACGGCCTGCTGCGCTGGCGCGGGCCCGAGGACAAGTTCGAGAGCCACCGCCATGTGGTCAGCGACCGCCACAGCCTGGGCGACAACCAGGTGGCCTCGCTGTACCGCGACCGCCTCGGCACCTTCTGGGTCGGCACCTGGTATGCCGGCGTGTCGCGCGTGGACCTGGGCAGCGGCGGCTTCGCCCGCATCGTGCGCCGCGGCGACTTGCCCGACACCCTGGCCGACAACAAGGCGCGCGCGCTGCTGGGCGACGGCAACAAGCTCTGGGTCGGCACCGCCACCGCGCTCAACCACGTCGACCCGGCCACCGGCGCGACCAGCGTCTACCGCCCCGATCCGCGCAATCCGAACAGCCTGGCCGACCTGCCGGCCAGCGCACTGGTGCGCGATCGCAGCGGCCGCGTGTGGATCGGCAGCCGCACCGGCCTGACCTCGCTCGACCCCGTCAGCGGCCGCTTCGAGCGCCTGGCGCTGTCCGGCGACGCCGACGCCAACAATGTGCGCGGCCTGTATGCCACGCCGGACGGCGGCATCTGGGTCGCCACCCGCGGCGGCCTGCACCGGCTCGACCCGGCCACGCGGAAAACCGAGCACTGGCGCCACGACCCGGGCAAGTCCACCAGCCTGGCCGACGACATCGTGCGGCCGATGCTGCTGGACCGGCGCGGGCGCATGTGGATCGGCACCTTCGACGGCCTCGACCTGATGGACCGCGCCAGCGGGCGCTTCCGCCACTTCCGCCACGATCCCTACGACGCGGCGAGCCTGAGCCACGACGAGGTGCACGCGCTGTTCGAGGACAGCCGCGGCGACGTCTGGGTCGGCACCGCGGTGGGCCTGAACCGCATGGTGACGGCCGCCGACGGTTCGGTGAGCTTCGTGCGCTACACCGCCCGCGAAGGCCTGCTGGACGACGCGGTCGCGGCGATCCTGGAGGACGAGGACGGCCGCCTGTGGGTCAGCACCACCAGCGGCATTTCCCGTTTCGATCCGCAGAAGGGGGGCTGGCGCAACTACACGGCCGCCGACGGCCTCACCGAGGGCGCCTTCTTCGACTCGTCGGCGGTGCGCGGCCCGGACGGCATCCTGTACTTCGGCGGCTTCAACGGCATCACGGCCTTCGATCCGCGCGCGATCCGCGACAACCGGGTGGCGCCGCGCCCCGTCATCACCGGCCTGACGATCTTCAACAAACCGGTCGAGGAGGCGCTGCCGGGCGTGCTCAAGGGGCCGGTGGAGCACGCCGAGACGGTGACGCTGCCGGCCGGCGCCTCGGTGTTCTCGCTCGAGTTCTCGGCCCTGCACTTCGCCGCGCCCGAACGCAACCGCTTCGCCTACCGCCTCGACGGCTTCGACCAGGACTGGGTCTACGAGGACGCTACCAGGCGCTTTGCCACCTATACCAACCTGGATCCCGGCACCTACGTGTTCCGGCTGCGCGCGGCCAACAAGGACGGCGTCTGGAGCGAGCAGGTGGCGGCGCTGGCGATCACGATCGAGCCGCCGCCCTGGGGCACGCCGTGGTTCCGCGCCGTCGCCGTGCTGCTGCTGGCGGCCCTCGGCTACATGGGAGTGCGGATGCGCATGTCCGGCCTGCAGCGCCAGAAGGAACAGCTGGCGCGCCAGGTGGGCGCGCGCACCGAGCAGGTCGAGCAGCAGAACCGCATGCTCGAGCGCCAGACCGAGGAACTGCGCGACCAGGAGCAGCGCGTGCGCCAGCAGTCCAACGAGCTGGCGCGCGCCTACCGCGCGCTGCAGGAGAACGAGGAGTTCCTGCGCCAGGCCAAGCAGCGCGCCGAGGATGCGACGCGCCAGAAATCCGAATTCCTGGCCAACATGAGCCACGAGATGCGCACTCCGCTGGCGGGCGTGATCGGCATGCTCGGCTTCGCGCTGCGCGATGCCTCGCTGCGCGAGACCACGCGCGAGCAGATCCAGCGCGGCCAGGGCAATGCCGAGGCCCTGCTGGCGATCATCAACGACCTGCTCGACTTCTCCAAGATCGAAGCGGGCAAGCTGAGCATCGAGAACATCGACTTCGACCTGCACGCGGTCATCCGCAACGTGGCCAGCCTGTTCGAAGAGCAGGCCGCGGGAAAGAGCATCGGGTTCAAGGTGGCCTTCGACGACGCGCTGCCGCGCTTCGTGGTCGGCGACCCGACCCGCTTGCGCCAGGTGCTGGTCAACCTGGTCGGGAATGCCTTCAAGTTCACCCGGTCGGGTGCGATCGACCTGCAGGTCGAGCTGCGCGCCGACGACCAGGTGCGCGGGGAGGGCTGGAACATGGTGCGCTTCACCGTGCGCGACACCGGCATCGGCAT
>NZ_DKJX01000001.1:0-49874 GCF_002454935.1 Massilia sp. UBA6681 | reverse complement strand
CGCTGCGCCGGGCACCGCGCCCGCGGCCACGGCGCCGGCCACGCTGGCAGCGCCCGTGACCGCCGTACCTGCAGCGCCCGCAGCCGCCGGCGGCAATGCGCTGGTGCTGAACGTGCGTGAAGATGCCTGGATCGGCGTGGTCGTCGGCGGCAAGCGCCTGCTGTGGCGCGAGGTCAAGGCCGGCTCGACCGAAACCTTCGACGTCACCGCGCCGGGCATGCTGACCGTCGGTAATCCGGCTGCCGTCAGCGCGACCCTGCGTGGTTCGCCTGTCAGCCTGGAACAGGCTCCGGGCAAAAAGTTTGCTCAAGTCTCTTTGAAGTAATGGAACGGAACATGATCGTGAACGAACCCTGCATTGGCGAACCGATTCCTTCCGGCCCGCTGCCGCGCCGCGCGCGCCGCAAGGTCGCGGTCTCGCATGGCAATCGCACCGTCTGGGTCGGCGGCGACGCGCCGGTGGTGGTGCAGTCGATGACCAACACCGATACCGCCGACGCGATCGGCACCGCGATCCAGGTGAAGGAACTGGCGCGCGCCGGCTCCGAGATCGTGCGCATCACCGTGGACACCCCGGCGGCAGCCGCCGCGGTGCCGGCGATCCGCGAACAGCTCGACCGCATGGAGATCGACACCCCGCTGGTGGGCGACTTCCACTACAACGGTCACCTGCTGCTGCGCGACTATCCGGAATGCGCGCAGGCGCTCTCCAAATACCGCATCAACCCGGGCAACGTGGGGCAGGGCGCCAAGCGCGACACCCAGTTCGCCCAGATGATCGAAATCGCGGCGAAGTACGACAAGCCGGTGCGCATCGGCGTCAACTGGGGCTCGCTGGATCAATCCCTGCTGGCCCGCATCATGGACGAGAATGCCGCCCGTGCCACCCCGTGGAGCGCGCAGGCCGTGATGTACGAAGCCTTGATCACCTCGGCGATCGAGAATGCCGTGCGGGCCGAGGAAGTGGGCCTGGCGCGCGACAAGATCATCCTGTCGTGCAAGGTCTCGGGCGTGCAGGACCTGATCGCGGTCTACCGCGAACTGGCGCGCCGCTGCGACTACCCGCTGCACCTGGGCCTGACCGAGGCCGGCATGGGCAGCAAGGGCATCGTCGCCTCGACCGCCGCGCTGTCGGTGCTGCTGCAGGAAGGCATCGGCGACACCATCCGCATTTCGCTGACCCCGGAACCGGGCGGCGACCGCACCAGGGAGGTGATGGTCGGCCAGGAGATCCTGCAGACCATGGGCCTGCGCAAGTTCACCCCGATGGTGATCGCCTGCCCGGGCTGCGGCCGCACGACCTCGACCGTGTTCCAGGAACTGGCGGACAACATCCAGACCTTCCTGCGCGAGCAGATGCCGGAATGGAAGAAGACCTATCCGGGCGTGGAAGCGATGAACGTGGCCGTGATGGGCTGCATCGTGAACGGTCCGGGCGAATCGAAGCACGCCAACATCGGCATCAGCCTGCCGGGCACCGGCGAGTCGCCGGCGGCGCCGGTGTTCGTGGACGGGCAGAAGGTGGCCACGCTGCGCGGCGAGCGCATCGTGGATGAGTTCAAGACCATCGTGCTGAATTACGTACAGAAGAATTACGGCCGCCAAGAGGCAGTCGCACAATAAAATACACCACCGTCATCCCGGCGAAGGCCGGGATCCAAGTTGCACGAGCAGTCGAGATGCACGCAGAACTTGGGTACCGGCCTTCGCCGGTACGACGGTTTTAAGGCTAACGGTACTAACAATGTCCAAACCAGAAAAAATCGTCGCCGTCAAAGGCATGAACGACATCCTCCCGGCCGATGCGCCGATGTGGGAGCTGTTCGAGAACACCGCCGAAACGATCCTGAAGAGCTACGGCTACCAGAAGATCGTCACCCCGATCGTCGAGGATACCTCGCTGTTCGCGCGCGCTATCGGCGCCGTGACCGACATCGTCGAGAAGGAGATGTACTCCTTCGAAGACTCGATGAACGGCGACCAGCTGACCCTGCGTCCGGAAGGCACCGCCGGCGCCGTGCGCGCCGTGATCGAGCACAACCTCGTGTACGACGGCCCCAAGCGCCTCTGGTACAAGGGCCCGATGTTCCGCCACGAGCGTCCGCAGCGCGGCCGCTACCGCCAGTTCTTCCAGTTCGGCGCCGAAGCCGTCGGCTTCTCGGGCCCGGACATCGACGCGGAACTGATCATGCTGTGCCGCCGCCTGTGGGACGACCTCGGCCTGCAGAATGTGCGCCTGGAGCTGAATTCGATCGGCAATGCCGACGAGCGCCTGCGCCACCGCGCCGACCTGATCGCCTACTTCGAGAAGCACGACGACATCCTGGATGCCGAAGCCAAGCGCCGCCTGCACAGCAACCCGCTGCGCATCCTGGACACCAAGAACCCGGCCATGCAGGAAATGGTCAACGGCGCACCGAAGCTGCTCGACTACCTGGGCGAAGAGTCGCTGGCGCACCTGAACGGCCTGCGCAAGATCCTGGACCGCAATGCGGTGCAGTACACCATCAACCCGCGCCTGGTGCGCGGCCTGGATTACTACAACCGCACCGTGTTCGAATGGGTCACCGACGAGCTGGGCTCGCAGGGCACCATCTGCGCGGGCGGCCGCTACGATCCGCTGATCGAACAGTTCGGCGGCAAGGCCACCCCGGCGGTCGGCTTTGCGATGGGCATCGAGCGCATCATCGAACTGATGAAGGGCCTGGGCGAGACCCAGGCGCCGAGCCAGTGCGACGTCTACCTGGTGCACCAGGGCGAGGACGCCCAGCTGCAAGCCTTCATCCTGGGCGAGCGCCTGCGGGATGCCGGCCTGGATGTTGTGTTACATTGCGCAACGCCGGCAGGCGCGGGCAGCTTCAAGAGCCAGATGAAGAAGGCCGACGGCAGCGGCGCCTCGTTCGCCGTGATCATCGGCGAAGACGAGATCGCGAACCAGAAGGCCGCGGTCAAGTCCATGCGCGGCGAGGCCGGCGAGCAGCAGCAGGCCAGCGTGCCCTTCGAGGAAGTGGTCGACTACGTGGTCGACCAGATCGTCGGAGGCGGCGGCCACGACTGCGACGACGAGACTTGCAACGAGCACGGTCATCACCACCGTCCGTAACAGCACCGATTCACCATTCCAAATAACAAACAGACACTGAGCAGACCATGGCATACGACCTCGAAGAACAGGAACAGATAGCGACTTTCAAGGCCTTCTGGGCCCGTTTCGGCAACCTCATCATGGGCGTGCTGATCGTCGCGCTCCTCGCCTACGCCGGCTACAACTTCTGGCAGTCGCGCCAGCGCTCCCAGGCCGTCGAGGCCTCGGCGCTGTACGACGAGCTGCAGGCTGCCCTGGTCGCCAGCGACAATGCCAAGTCCCAGCGCATCGCCGGCGACATCAAGCAGAAGTACGAAGGCACCGTGTACGCGCAGATGGCCAGCCTGGCCGCCGCCAAGACGGCCTTCGATGCGAACGACCTGAAGACCGCCAAGGCGCAGCTGCAGTGGGTGGTGGACAAGGGCAACGACGAGTACAAGGCGATCGCGAAACTGCGCCTGGCCGGCGTGCTGCTGGACGAGAAGTCCTACGATGCCGCCCTCAAGCTGCTGAACGACAAGTTCCCCGAGCAGTTCTCGGCCGAAGTGGCCGACCGCAAGGGCGACGTGCTGGTGGCGCAAAACAAGATCACCGAAGCACGCCAGGCCTATGTGGCCGCACTGGCTGCGATGCACAAGGATAATCCGGGCCGCCAGCTGGTCCAGATCAAGCTCGAAGCCATCGGCGGCACCGTGCCGGAAGCGAAAGACGCCAAAGCCAACGCCGCGGCCGCGTAAACTCCAAGATTGACAGGCCCGCGCAGGCCGCGAAGGCGTGCGCGGGCTTTGCGTCCTCTACAGCTCTACAGTCCAGGAACAAGGTTAAAGAATATGCGTATCAGCAGCAAACTTGTCGGTGTTGGTGTACTGGCCCTGGTGACGGGTTGCTCGAGCCTGAGCCCGTCCAGCATGGCCAACAAACTCAGCTCGCTCAATCCGTTCGCGTCGAAATCCAAGACCGACCAGCCGGCGCCGCTGGTGGAACTGAAGGCGACGATGGCCGTTCGCACCGCGTGGAAGCTCGACATCGGCAAGGCCGGTCCGTACACCTTCTCGCCTGCGCTGGCGGGCAACACCGTGGTCGTGGCCGGCGGCAATGGCGACATCGCCCGTGTCGAGGCTGAAAGCGGCAAGCAGCTGTGGCGCATCAAGGCCGGCAGCGAACTGTCGGCCGGCGTTGGCACCGACGGCAACCTGATCGTGGTCGGCGGTACCAAAGGCACCGTCCTCGCCTTCGACATGGATGGCAAGAAACTGTGGACCTCGCAGCTGTCGAGCGAACTCCTGTCCTCGCCGGTGGTGGGGCAGGGCATCGTCGTCGCCCGCAGCCTGGACAACCGCATCGTCGGCCTGGATGCCAAGACCGGCGAAAAGAAATGGACCGTGCAGCGCGTGACCCCGTCGCTGACCCTGCGCACCGCACCGGGCATGATCGTCAACGGCAGCGACGTCATCGTCGCCCAGCCGGCCGGCCGCCTGTCCTCCATGATCCTGGCCACCGGCGCGCCGCGCTGGGACCAGGAAGTGGGCGTGGCGCGCGGCGCCACCGAGCTGGAACGCGTGACCGACATCGGCGGCGCCCCGGTGCTGTTCGAGGGCGAGGTCTGCGCCGCGTCCTACCAGGGCCGGGTCGCCTGCTTCGATGCCAGCGCCGGTTCGCCCAAGTGGACCCGCGACCTGTCGTCGGAAGTCGGCGTCGCCGTCGACCAGCGCTTCGTGTTCGCGGCGGACGACAAGGGCGCGCTGTACGCCTTCAACCGCGACACCGGTTCGAGCGCCTGGAAGAACGACAAGCTGGCCTTCCGCCGCCTGTCGACTCCGGTCTCCTTCGGCCGTGCGGTGGCGGTGGGCGACTACCAGGGCATCGTGCACTTCCTGTCGCGCGAGGATGGCAGCTTCCTCGCACGCGCCGCTACCGACGGCAGCGCCGTCATCGGCACTCCTCTGGTGGCTGGATCGCACCTGATTTTTCAAACACAAAATGGAACTGTGGCCGCCATCGCGGTCGAATAGAATAACTACATGAAGCCGGTAATTGCACTCGTTGGTCGCCCGAACGTCGGGAAGTCGACCCTATTCAACCGCCTGACCCGCTCGCGGGACGCGCTGGTGGCCGACCTCCCTGGCCTGACCCGCGACCGCCACTATGGCGAAGGCCGGATCGGCGAACGGCCGTTCCTGGTCATCGACACCGGCGGTTTCGAACCGGTGGCCAAAGAGGGCATCATGTTCGAGATGGCGCTGCAGACGCGCCAGGCGGTGGCGGAAGCCGACGTCGTCGTGTTCATCGTCGACGGCCGCCAGGGCCTGACCCCGCACGACAAGACCATCACCGATTACCTGCGCAAGTCGGGCCGCAAGGTCATGCTCGTGGTCAACAAGTCCGAGGGCATGAAGTACACTTCGGTCACCGCCGACTTCTACGAGCTCGGCATGGGCGACCCGTACGTCATTTCCGCCGCCCACGGCGACGGCGTGCACGACCTGGTGAACGAGGCGCTCGACTTCGCCTTCGCCAACCGTCCGGATGAAGAAGACGAAGCGGAACATCCCGACCACGGCATCAAGATCGCCATCGTCGGCCGTCCCAACGTCGGCAAGTCGACCCTGATCAACACCCTGGTCGGCGAGCAGCGCGTGATCGCCTTCGACATGCCGGGTACCACCCGCGACTCGATCGAAGTGCCGTTCGAGCGCGACGGCAAGAAGTACACCCTGATCGACACCGCCGGTATCCGCCGCCGCGGCAAGATCTTCGAGGCCATCGAGAAATTCTCGGTGGTGAAAACCATGCAGTCGATCTCGGACGCCAACGTCATCGTGCTGCTGCTCGACGCCCAGCAGGACATTTCCGAGCAGGACGCCCACATCGCCGGCTTCATCCTGGAATCGGGCCGGGCGCTGGTGGTGGCCGTGAATAAATGGGACGGCCTGCAGTCGGACGACCGCGACCAGGTCAAGAATGACCTCGACCGCAAGCTCGACTTCCTGTCCTTCGCCAAGACCCACTTCGTCTCGGCCCTGAAGGGCACCGGCATCAGCCAGCTGATGAAGTCGGTGGACTCGGCCTATGCCGCCGCCACCGCCAACCTGTCGACCCCGCGCCTGACGCGCGCGCTGCAGGAAGCGATCGAGAAGCAGGAGCCGAAACGCAAGGGCAGCACCCGTCCGAAGATGCGCTATGCCCACCAGGGCGGCCAGAATCCGCCCATCATCGTCATCCACGGCAATGCGCTCGAAGCCGTCAGCGACCCGTACAAGCGCTATCTGGAAAAACATTTCCGCGATACCTTCAACCTGGTCGGCACCCCAGTGCGCATCGAATTCAAATCCGGTAAGAATCCTTTTGCCAAGGAGCAGAATTAAATCAGTGCTGGGGCATAGCAGTACGACAAAGAGTGGCGAAACAGGTTACAGTAGCTCAGGGCTTTCATTCGCCACAGCTGAATGCGGCTCAGGCACTTGAAATTTGGCAAACCGCCACTATTTTTAAACTACAACAACATTACGGAGCTGTTATGAGCAACAAAGGGCAACTGTTACAAGACCCATTCCTGAACGCTTTGCGCAAGGAGCACGTCCCCGTCTCCATCTACCTGGTCAACGGCATCAAGCTGCAAGGCCACATCGAATCCTTCGACCAGTACGTCGTCCTGCTTCGTAATACCGTGACCCAGATGGTCTACAAGCATGCCATTTCCACCGTTGTCCCGGCTCGCGCCGTCAACCTTAACCTCGACTCCGAAGCCGAGTAAGGCCGATGGCTGACGCCCCCGGCAACACCTCCATGCGCGCAGCGCTGGTCGGCATCGATTTCGGTAGCGGTGATTTCACCGCCAGCCTGGAAGAGCTGTCGCTGCTTGCGCGCTCCGCCGGCGCCGAACCGATCACCACGATCACGGCCAAGCGCAGCAGTCCCGATCCCGCCCATTTCGTCGGCAGCGGCAAGGCCGACGAAATCAAGATGGCCTGCAAGGCCGAGGGCATCGAGCTCGTCATCTTCAACCACGCCCTGTCGCCTGCCCAGCAGCGTAACCTCGAGCGCAGGCTCGAGGTGCGCGTGGTCGACCGTACCAGCCTGATCCTCGACATCTTCGCCCAGCGCGCCCAGAGCCACGAGGGCAAACTGCAGGTGGAGCTGGCCCAGCTGCAGCACCTGGCCACGCGCCTGATCCGCGGCTGGACCCACCTGGAGCGCCAGAAGGGCGGTATCGGCCTGCGCGGCCCGGGTGAAACCCAGCTCGAGACCGACCGCCGCCTGATCGGCGAGCGCGTCAAGATGCTGCGCACCCGGCTCACCAAGCTGCGCAAGCAGCACGAGACCCAGCGCCGCCAGCGCGGGCGCAACCAGACCTTCTCGGTCTCCCTCGTCGGTTATACCAACGCCGGCAAGTCGACCCTGTTCAATACCTTGACCAAGGCCGGGGTGTATGTTGCGAACCAGCTGTTCGCGACGCTCGACACCACCAGCCGTCGCCTGTACCTGGGCGACGAGGTGGGCAACGTGGTGATTTCGGATACCGTCGGCTTCGTGCGCGAACTGCCGCACCAGCTGGTGGCGGCCTTCCGCGCCACGCTGGAAGAAACCATCCACGCCGACCTGCTGCTGCACGTGGTCGACGGCAACTCGCCGGTGCGCATGGAACAGATCGAGCAGGTGAACGAAGTCTTGCGCGAGATCGGCGCCGATCATGTGCCCCAGATCCTGGTCTGGAACAAGATCGATGCGGCCGGGCTGGAGCCCGGGGTCGAGCGTGATGAATATGATAAGATCAGCCGCGTTTTCATCAGCGCCCACAGCGGGGCCGGTCTGGACCTGCTGCGAGATGCCATCGTCGAGGCGGCGTTGGCGGCACGCGCAGAACAGGAACAGTCGCGCAATGGGGAAGAACCGGCGGTGGGCGGCTCCCTGGCCAATTCTGCAGAGAACAATATGACAACCTCCACCCATCTCGGGCCACACTAGCCTATGCTCGTTTCTTTACTAAAACGTTGCGGCATCAAACTGTCGCTGAACGACCCACGTTGGGGCCATAAACCCGACGGTGACCACAAGGCCCAGGAGGGCCGCCGGCCGGGTGAAGGCCCGCCCGACCTCGATCAACTCTGGCGCGATTTCAATGCGCGCCTGAACCGCATCTTCGGCGGCCGCAACAACGGCGGCGACGGCGGCGGTGGCCCGGGCGGCCGCGGCGAGATGCGCGGCGCCGGCATCGGCGCCGGCGTGGTGGCAGTGATCGTCGGCCTGATCTGGCTGGCGAGCGGCGCCTTCATCGTGCAGGAAGGCCAGACCGGCGTCGTCACGACGTTCGGCAAGCTCAGCCATACAACCGGCGCCGGCTTCAACTGGCGCTGGCCGTACCCGATCCAGGCCCACGAGACCGTCAACGTGTCGACGATCCGTACCGCCGAGATCGGCTACCGCGCCAACGTGCGCAACAAGCAGCCGCAAGAGTCGCTGATGCTGACCGACGATGAAAACATCATCGACATCCAGTTCGCGGTGCAGTACACGCTGAAGGACCCGGTCCAGTGGCTGTTCAACAACCGCGAGAACGACGAGACCGTGCGCCAGGTGGCCGAGACCGCCATCCGCGAAGTGGTCGGCAAGAGCAAGATGGACTTCGTCCTGTACGAAGGCCGCGAGAAGGTCGCCGCCGACGTGCACCAGATGATGCAGCAGATCCTCGACCGCTACGCGCTGGGCGCCCTGGTCACCAACGTGACCATGCAGGGCGTGCAGCCGCCGGAGCAGGTGCAGGAAGCCTTCGACGACGCCGTCAAGGCCGGCCAGGACCGCGCCCGCGCCCGCAACGAGGGTGAAGCCTACGCCAACCAGGTGATCCCGCAGGCGCGCGGCCAGGCCTTCCGCCTGCAGCAGGATGCCGAGGCCTACCGTTCGATGGTGGTCGAGAACGCGACCGGTAACGCCTCGCGCTTCGACCAGGTGGTGGCCGCGTACGCGAAGGCCCCGGCCGTCACCCGCGACCGCATGTACATCGATACCATGCAGCAGATCTTCTCCAGCACCAGCAAGGTGATGGTGGATTCGCGCGCGGGCAATCCGATGATCTACCTGCCGCTGGACAAGCTGATCCAGCAAGGCGCCGGCAACGAAAGTGTCGGCGCCCGTTCGGGTCCGGTGCAGGTGCCGCAGTCGGCGCCGCCGTCGGACGTCATGCAAGCCATGGATTCGGTGCGCCAGCGCGACAGCCGCAGCCGCGATTCCTCACGTGACAGGGAGAGCCGTTAATGAACCGCCTCGTAACTTTATTTGTGGCGGGCTTCATTGCCCTGATGCTGCTGTCGTCCACCGTGTTCGTGGTCGACCAGCGCCGCTTCGCCATCGTGTTCGCCCTGGGCCAGGTGCGCGACGTGATCACCGAGCCGGGCCTGCACTTCAAGCTGCCGCCGCCGTTCCAGAACGTGATCTACCTGGACAAGCGCATCCTGACGCTCGACACGCCTGACGCCGACCGTTTCATCACGGCCGAGAAGAAGAACATCCTGGTGGATGCCTTCATGAAGTGGCGCATCACCGACCCGCGCCTGTACTACGTCAGCTTCGGCGGCGACGAGGCCCGTGCCCGCGACCGCCTGTCGCAGATCATCAAGGCAGCCCTGAACGACGAGATCACCAAGCGCACCGTGCGCGAAGTGATTTCCGGCGAGCGCGGCGCCGTGATGAACGCGGTGAAGGAAAAGGTCGTGGCCGAAGCCAAGGAGATCGGCGTGGGCGTGGTGGACGTGCGCCTCAAGCGCGTCGACTACATCGAGCAGATCAACAACTCGGTGTACGAACGCATGAAGGCCGAGCGCGTGCGCGTGGCCAACGAGCTGCGTTCCACCGGCGCCGCCGAATCCGAACAGATCCGCGCCGACGCCGACCGCCAGCGCACCGTGATCATCGCCGAAGCCTTCCGCGAGGCCGAGAAGATCAAGGGTGACGGCGATGCCAAGGCATCGGTGATCTATGCCGAGTCGTTCGGCAAGAACCCGGAATTCGCCAAGTATTACCGTTCGCTGGAAGCCTACCGCGCGACCTTCAAGAACCGTGGCGACGTGATGGTGGTGGATCCGAATTCGGAGTTCTTCAAGTACTTCAAGCAGCCGGGCGGGAAGTAAGCCGTTTCTGCGCCGGTAGTACGCCGGCAAAATTGGATCCCG
The DNA here is from genome assembly GCF_002454935.1 of Massilia sp. UBA6681. Taxonomy (NCBI): domain Bacteria; kingdom Pseudomonadati; phylum Pseudomonadota; class Betaproteobacteria; order Burkholderiales; family Oxalobacteraceae; genus Massilia; species Massilia sp. UBA6681. The sequence continues at coordinate 39,623 of NZ_DKJX01000001.1, read as the reverse complement.
GCCTTCGCCGGATGACGTTGGTTTTTTCGCTGGCTGAAAGTCTTTAACGATTCCTTTCACCTCCAACCGAAAAACCGTCATCCCGGCGCAGGCCGGGATCCAAGTTTACGCAGGTCAGTGCCAGCCTCATCAGTATAGACAAGCGTTGCAACATGGCACTATGGCAAGCCGCCAGACCTGTCAAACCAACATCCCCCGCCTACGCCTTATCATTTTCGGGTAAAATTGCCGATTCGGCGCTCGCACCGTGCGCCAGCACGCCCGTGCCCTTTGTACCGCTCTTGTCAACAACCCGTTAGCTCCGCCCATGCCGAACTGGCTTCTGCCTGAAAATATCGCCGATGTCTTGCCGTCCGAAGCGCGCAAGATCGAGGATCTGCGCCGCAAGATGCTCGATACCTTCCGCCTGTACGGCTACGAACTGGTGATGCCGCCGCTGCTCGAGTACGTCGAGTCGCTGCTGGCCGGAGCAGGGCAGGACACCGAACTGCGCACCTTCAAGGTGGTCGACCAGCTGTCCGGCCGCCTGCTCGGCCTGCGCGCCGACATGACCACGCAGGTGGCGCGCATCGACGCGCACCTGTTGAATCGGGAAACCGTCACCCGCCTGTGCTACGCCGGCAGCGTGCTGCATACCCGTCCGTCGGGCCTGCACGCCACCCGCGAGCCGATCCAGATCGGCGCCGAGATCTACGGCCACGCCGGCCTGGAAGCCGACGCCGAGATCCAGGAACTGGCGCTCGGTGCGCTGGCGCTGGCCGGCTTCGACAGCGTTCGCCTCGACCTGTGCCACGTCGGCATCCTGCGCGCCCTGCTGGCCGACGACCCGGCCGCGCGCCGCGACGAAGCCCAGCTCATCGCCATGCTGCGCGCCAAGGATGCGCCTGGACTGGACGGGCTCACCCAAGATTATCTGCCCGCCACCCGCAAGGCCCTGCTGGCGCTGCCACACCTGTACGGCGACGTCGAGGTGCTGGCGCGCGCCAGGGAAGAATTGCCGGCCCTGCCGGGCATCACCCGCGCGCTGGCCGAGCTGGCCGCGCTCGCGGCAAGCGCCATCGGCCGTGCCGAAGTAGCGATCGACCTGGCCGACCTGCGCGGCTACCAGTACGAAAGCGGCGCCATGTTCGCCCTCTACGTGCCGGGCCTGCCGAACGCGGTGGCGCGCGGCGGCCGCTACGACCATGTGGGCGAGGCCTTCGGACGTGCGCGTCCGGCGACCGGCTTCTCGCTCGACCTGCGCGAACTGGCGCGGCTGCTGCCGACCGCCGAGCGCAAGCATTCGATCCGCGCGCCGTGGGGCAATGCGCCGGAACTGAAGGAAAAAATCGCTGACCTGCGCAAGGCAGGCGAAGTCGTGATCCAGTCCATGCCGGGTCACGACAATGTTCAGGACGAGTTCGAGTGCGACCGCGTGCTCGTCCTCGAAAACGGAAATTGGATTCTCAAAAACTTAGGTTAAGTGATGTCAAATACTAACGTGGCAAAGAACGTCGTCGTCATCGGCACCCAGTGGGGCGATGAAGGTAAAGGCAAGATCGTCGACTGGCTGACCGACCATGCGGCCGGCGTCGTCCGTTTCCAGGGTGGCCATAACGCGGGTCACACCCTCGTGATCAAGGGCCAGAAGACCGCGCTGCAGCTGATCCCGTCGGGCATCATGCGCGAAGGCGTGGCCTGCTACATCGGCAACGGCGTCGTCGTCTCGGTCCCGGACGTGATGCGCGAAATCGACAAGCTGCAGGCCGCCGGCATCGAAGTGGTGTCGCGCCTGAAGATCTCGGAAGCCTGCCCGGTCATCCTGCCTTACCACGTCGCCATCGACAAGGCACGTGAAGCCAAGCGCGGCGAGAACAAGATCGGCACCACCGGCAAGGGCATCGGCCCGGCCTACGAAGACAAGGTGGCCCGCCGTGCGATCCGCATCGCCGATCTGCTCAACGAAGAGCGCTTCGCCGAGAAGCTCAAGGAAAACCTCGAGTACCACAACCACGTGCTGGTCAACTACCTGGGCGCCGATCCGATCGACTTCCAGACGACCTACGACGACGCCATGGCACTCGTGCCGCGCCTGCGCCCGATGGTGGGCGACGTCTCGTCGCAGCTGTACGCCGCCCACAAGGCCGGCGGCAGCCTGCTGTTCGAAGGCGCGCAGGGCTCGCTGCTCGACGTCGACCACGGCACCTACCCGTTCGTGACCTCGTCGAACTGCGTGGCGGGCAATGCCGCCGCCGGCGCCGGCGTCGGTCCGGGCATGCTGCACTACATCCTCGGCATCACCAAGGCCTACACGACCCGCGTGGGTTCGGGCCCGTTCCCGGCCGAACTGCCGACCGACGCCGGCGTGGGCGAGCACCTGTCGCGCATCGGCCACGAGTTCGGCACCGTGACCGGCCGTGCCCGCCGCTGCGGCTGGTTCGACGCCGCGCTGCTGCGCCGCTCGGTGCAAATCAACGGCGTGTCGGGCATGTGCCTGACCAAGCTGGACGTGCTGGACGGCATCGAGTCGCTGAAACTCTGCACCGGCTACAAGATCGACGGTCGCGAGGTCGACATCTTCCCGGTCGGCGCCGAAGAAGCCGCGCTGTGCGAGCCGGTCTACGAAGAGATGCCGGGCTGGACCGAATCGACCGTCGGCGCCAAGTCGATGGAAGACCTGCCGGCCAATGCCCGCGCCTACATCAAGCGCATCGAAGAACTGGTTGGCGTGCCGATCGACATGGTGTCGACCGGCCCGGACCGCGAAGAAACCATCGTGCTGCGCCACCCGTTCGCAGTTTAATAACAACAGGGACCTCGAAAAACCGTAGCGAGCGGCGGCAGTGTTGGCCGAGAAGCGCAGCTGTACGGACGTACAGCGAGCATCACAGGCCGACAATGCAACGCGCAGTAGGTTTGTCGAGGTTCCCAAAATAGGAATGACCTGAAATGAACACCCCTGCATCGACCGACAAGGACCTCTGGGTTTCGTGGGACGAGTACAACCGCCTGGTCGAGCGCCTCGCGCTGCAAGTCTACGAGTCGAACTGGAAGTTCGACATGGTGCTGTGCCTGGCGCGCGGCGGCGTGCGTCCCGGCGACGTGATCTCGCGCATCTTCGACGTGCCGCTGGCGATCCTGTCGACCAGCTCCTACCGCGAAGAAGCCGGCACCAAGCAGGGCAACCTGGACATCGCCAAGTACATGACGATGACCAAGGGCCCGCTGGCCGGCCGCATCCTGCTGGTCGATGACCTGGCAGATTCGGGCGTGACCCTGCAGAAGGTGCGCGAGCACTTGCAGACCAACTACCCGGACGTCTCGGAAGTGCGTTCGGCCGTCATCTGGGTGAAAGGCACCTCGGCCTTCAAGCCGGATTACCACCTGGAAGACCTGCCGCACAACCCGTGGATCCACCAGCCGTTCGAAGACTACGACGGCCTGCGTCCGCACCAGCTGGCGGCGTGGATGAAGAAGTTCGAGAAGTAATCGACCGGGCCTGCAAGGGCAAGGCGAACGGGCAGGGAAGGCGCAAGCCTTTCCTGCCCGTTTCATTTGCTAAGCCGCTCTCTTGAAGCGGCGCCCGCGGCGCGCGATGCAGCTCCGTTCGTGGCGGAGGTTCAGGACGGCGCGGAATGTCTCGATGAAGTACCCCTCCATCGTAGTGGCAGGGGGCAAAAAGGTGCTTTCATTGTTTCCCTCTTTTAAGGGGAATATGGGAGAATCTCCTATGTAAATGTAAAACATTAGGAGTTTCTTCTCATGGAAGCCGACAGCAAGCCAAAAAAGGACGTCCTCGACGAGATCGACCGGAAGATCCTGCGCATCCTGCGCGTCGATGGCCGCATCACCAACCAGAAGCTGGCCGAGAGCGTCTACCTGTCTCCCACTCCCTGCTGGAACCGGGTCCGGGCGCTGGAAGAGCAGGGTTATATCGAAGGCTATGCCGCCATCCTGTCCCAGCGTGTGCTGGGCCTGCCGGACACCGTCATCATCGAGGTCACGCTGGAACGCCATGACGACGACATGCTGATCCGCTTCGGTGAAGAACTGGCGAAACTGCCCGAGGTAATGGAGGCGAGTTTGCTGACCGGCGACTACGACTACCTGATCAAGGTGGCGGTGGCCGGCACCGAGGGCTATGAGCGCTTCCTGCGCCAGCGCCTGTACAAGATTCCGGGTATTCGCCACAGCCGCTCGACCTTCGTGCTGCGCACCCTCAAGCGCACCCATTCGGTCGAGCCTTGAACGTAATACTCTGCTAAGATGCGTCGCGGCCATCCGCACATATTTAACAATAAAAACCTAAAAATCGATGACCCAAAGTTTTTTCCAGACCTTCATCCTGCTGATCCTCGTCACTGATCCTTTCGGCAACGTTCCCCTGTTCGCCGCCGCCCTCAAGGAAGTCCCGGTCCAGCGCCGCCCCCGCATCGTGGTGCGCGAATGCGCCATCGCCTTCCTGCTCCTGCTGGTGTTCATGTTCTTCGGCCAGCACTTCCTGGAAGCGCTGCACCTGTCGCCGGTGGCCCTGCGTATCGGTGGCGCGGTTATCCTGCTCATCATCGCCATTCGCATGATCTTCCCGCATCCGGACGGCGTGCTCGGCCGCAGTGAGGGAGGCGAGCCCTTCATCGTGCCGCTGGCCATTCCCGCACTGGCTGGGCCGTCGGCATTGGCCACCGTGCTGCTGTTCAGCTCCGGAAGCATCAACGAGACCATGGTCCACGTGGCGGCGCTGGCCGCCGTCGGCGTGGTCTGGCTGGCGGTGTTCCTGAGCGCGGAAAAGCTGCAGCAGCGCCTGGGTCCGCAGGTCATGACCGCTTTCGAGCGCCTGATGGGCCTGATCCTGACGGCCATGTCGGTCGAAATGCTGCTGGGCGGCATCCGCGAATTCGTCCAGACACTATGAGAGCAGCGGTGCGGGGCCAAACCTCAGCTTTCTGGCACACTTTTGGCATGCGCACTGCTGCGACCACATCCGTATTGACCCAGGCATGAAACCCGAACACGAGACTCCTTCCGAATGGCTGCCCTTCCTGAGCGGGGGCGGCCACATGGGGGCCATGATGCGGGCGCACGACTGGTCGCATTCCCCGCTCGGCCATCCGCGCACCTGGCCGCAGGCCCTGCGCACCACGGTCGGCCTGATGCTCAACTCGAAATTCCCGATGTTCGTGGCCTGGGGGGCGGAGCTCGGCTTCCTGTACAACGATTCCTACGCGATCATCCTCGGCGAGAAGCATCCCACGGCGCTGGGTGACCGCTTCCACGACATCTGGCGCGAGATCTGGGACGACATCCATCCGCTGATCGTGCGCGCGCTCAAGGGCGAATCCACCTACATGGACCGGCTGCCGCTGCGCATGAACCGCCACGGCTACGACGAGGACACCTGGTTCCGCTTCTCGTATTCGCCGGTGCGCGACGAGGACGGCACCGTGGCCGGCATGTACTGCGCCTGCGTCGAGATGACCGGCGAGGTGCTGGCGGAACGCTATCGCGAACAGGAAAACCAGCGCCTGATGGGGCTGTTCGAGCAGGCGCCCGGCATCTTCGCCGTGCTGCGCGGTCCGGACCACGTGTTCGAGATCGCCAACGAGTCCTACCTGCAGCTGATCGGCCGGCGCAAGCTGATCGGCATGCCGGCGCGCGAGGCCCTGCCCGAGGTCGCCGACCAGGGCTTCTTCGAGCTGCTCGACCAGGTCTACCAGTCGGGCCAGCCGTTCGTGGGCCACGCGGTGCCGGTGCGTGTCCAGCGCGAAGCCAGCGCACCGCTGGAAGAGCGCTACGTCGACTTCGTGTACCAGCCCATCCGTGGTCCGAAGGGCGACGTCGAGGGCATCTTCGTGGAAGGCAGCGACGTCACCATGCGCAAGCGCGTGGAAGACGAGCTGCGCGCCGCCAACCGCCAGAAGGACCAGTTCCTGGCGATGCTGGCGCACGAGCTGCGCAACCCGCTGGCGCCGATCACGACCGCCGCCCAGCTCTTGCAACGCGGCTCGCTCGACCCGCAGCGCGCGCGCCACGCCAGCGACATCATCGTGCGCCAGGCCGAGCACATGACCAACCTGGTGAACGACCTGCTGGACGTCTCGCGCGTCACGCGCGGCCTGGCCGAGATCGAGAAGGAAGATCTCGACGTTGCCGCGGTCGTGGGCGGCGCCGTCGAACAGGTGCGCCCGCTGCTGGACATGAAGCGCCACGAGCTGCGGGTCGAGCAGTGGCAGCAGCCGCTGTCCGTGTCGGGCGACCGCACGCGCCTGGTGCAGGTCGTCTCCAACATCCTGAATAACGCCGCCAAGTACACGCCTTCGGGCGGCCGGATCGCCCTGCGCGTGAGCAACGAAGGCGGCGAAGCCGTGATCGCGGTGAGCGACAACGGGCAGGGCATCGAGCCGCAGGTGCTGCCCTACATCTTCGACCTGTTCACGCAGGCCGAGCGCACGCCGGACCGCTCGCAGGGCGGCCTGGGCATCGGCCTGGCGCTGGTCAAGAGCCTGGTGGCGCTGCATGGCGGGCGGGTGGCGGCCTTCAGCGAGGGCCCGAACAAGGGCAGCGAATTCGTGATCCGCCTGCCGCTGCTCTCCGGCGCCGAGGCGCAGGAGCCGCAGCAGCCGCTTGACCAGGCCAATGACGGTGCGGTGCGGGTGCTGGTGGTGGATGACAATGCCGACGCCGCGCAGATGCTCGCCACGCTGCTCGAGGCGCACGGCCACGTGGTGAGCGTCGAGTACGACGGCACCGGCGGCCTGGCGCGCGCCCTGCGCGAACGGCCCGAAGTCATGCTGCTCGATATCGGCCTGCCCGACATGGACGGCCACGAGCTCGCGCGCCGCCTGCGCTCCTCGCCGGATACCGCCAACGCCATGCTGATCGCGCTCACCGGCTACGGCCAGAGCGAAGACCGCGAACGCGCGCGCCAGGCCGGCTTCGACCGGCACCTGGTCAAGCCGGCCGACTTGTCGGAACTGCTGCGCATCCTGGCCGAGCTGCGCGAGCGGGTCGACTAAGAGACCATCCCATCCGTGCGCGGTCCGCGCCCCAGGCCGGTGTATGCTGGTTCCGGGACAATGCGGGGACAAGCTCGCATGCGAACCTGGAGAATCGCGGAAGAAGACGTGGCGCTAGACCGCAGCTGCGAAGGCGCGCGCAAGAGCGGCGGACACTGGCACGAAGAAGGCTGCGCCGCGCTGTACACCGCCATGACGGCGGAGATGGCGGTGCTGGAAAAATTCGTCCACCTTGATGGCAACGAACCCGGCCTGGTGCTGGTGACGGTGGACTTGCCGGACGATCCCGAGCTGGGCATCGACGTGTCGCGCGAGGAGCTGCCGGAAGGCTGGGACGACCTCGACGACGGCGGCAGCGCAACGCAATTCGGCACCGCCTTCCTGCAGAAATGCCTCCACCTCTACATGCGGGTGCCGTCGGTAATCGTGGGGGAGGGCGTCAACCTGGTCATCAACCCGGAGCATCCGGCCTACGCGGACGTGAAGCTGTCGATCGCCAGGTCATTCAGCTTCGACCCCAGGATGTTCAATCGGCCGGACTAATCCACCCCGATGGTAATGACTGTCTTGTCGCTGTTGACGAATGCCGGCTTCCACGGCGGATTGACGACCCGGATGTCGCGCACGCCGAGCTTGGCGAAGTCCGCGATCGAATAAGTCCACCCGACCGATTGTTCGGTCTCGGCCTGCGCATGCGCAGGCGACTGGCCCAGCGTCGTGATGCGTTGCTCTACCCCGATGAGGGCAAAATAACGGGCTTCTTCCGCGGCTTGCGGTGCGGCCGCCTCCCGCACGGCCTGTTCCAGCTTGGCGCGCAGCGCCTCGCGCTGCCCGGCGGGCAGTGTCTTCAGCATGGCTTCCTGTTCGCCATCGAGCTGGAACGACATGCTACTGAGGCCGCCGTGGTAGCCGACGACGGCAAAGTTGCTCACGATCTTGCGCGGCGCCGCCGGGAAGACGTAGTTCGCACACGAGGAAAAGCAATATTCCATCACCTTGACCGTCAGGCCCTGGGCATGCACCCAGCGGCCCAGTTCGATGCCGGCGCCGGTAACCCCGCCCTTGCTGCGGATCGACAGGATCGCCGGCCTGGGCTGCGCCTTGCTGAATAACGCGAAGGCGCGCTGGTTGGCCTCGGCCGTGAGGCTGCCCACGTAGTTCAATTCGCCGTTGTCGATGAAGACCTGGGTGGACGAGGCGGCGGCCGTTGCAGGCAGGGCCAGCGCAGCCAGGCATGCCGCCGCCAATGCATATTGCGGTTTCAGTTTCATGTCAGAAGCTGCCCACAACGATCGGGATGAAGACGACGATGAAGACGAGGATGCGGATCGCAAATGTCCCGCCGACCTGCACCGAGGGATGGCGCTTTTCCACGCGCAGGGACCAGACAAAGCCGGCCATGCCGACAACGAGCGCGAAGGCGACCAGGCCTCCCAGGTTCAGCAATCCTTCTCCCAGCGAGCTCATGCGATAAGGAGCGGGAGACACCATGGCGAGGAAGCGGTAAAAGCTGATCGGGACCAGCACGGCTCCCAGCAGCATGAGAGCGTTGGCGACTTTGAGTTTGGTATGAGGCGTCATGGACAGCAGTCTACACAGCCGGCCTTGATGAAAATGCACGAAATTCCACCGCAACAGAAAAAACCTGAGGCGAAAAAAAACCGTTCCCGAGGTAAGCCGGGAACGGTCTTGGGTATGGTGCAGGCTTACTTGCCCAGCATCGACACGACGTTGTCCGCCCCCGGCGCCCCGAAGGCCTGCTGCTTGAGCACATGCAGCTGGTCGCGCACCTGCGCCGCTTTTTCGAACTCAAGGTTCTTGGCGTGGTCCACCATGAGCTTCTCGAGACGCTTGATCTCCTTGCTGATCTGCTTCTCGCTCATGGCCTCGACCTTGGCCGTCGCCTCTTCGTCGACCATGCCTTCGCCCATGGCCTTCTGCGCCGCGTTGCTGTAGACGCCGTCGATCATGTCCTTGATCTTCTTGTTCACGCCCTTCGGCACGATGCCGTGCGCCTCGTTGAAGGCGATCTGCTTGGCGCGGCGGCGCTCGGTCTCGTCGATGGCCTTCTTCATCGAATCGGTCATCTGATCCGCATAGAGAATCGCCACGCCGTTCAGGTTACGCGCCGCGCGGCCGATGGTCTGGATCAAGCTGCGTTCGGAACGCAGGAAGCCTTCCTTGTCCGCGTCCAGCACCGCCACCAGCGACACTTCCGGCAAGTCCAGGCCCTCGCGCAGCAGGTTGATGCCGACCACCACATCGAAAGTGCCCAGGCGCAGGTCGCGCAGGATCTCCACGCGCTCCACCGTCTCGATGTCGCTGTGCAGGTAGCGCACCTTGATGCCGTGGTCGCTCAGGTATTCGGTGAGCTGCTCGGCCATGCGCTTGGTCAGCGTGGTCACCAGCACGCGCTCGTCCTTGGCGATGCGGTCGGTGATTTCGCTCATCAGGTCTTCGACCTGCGAGCGCGCTGGCTTGACAATGACCTTCGGGTCGACCAGGCCGGTCGGGCGCACCACCTGCTCGACCACGTTGTCGGCCTTGCCCTTTTCGTACTCGGCCGGCGTGGCCGAGACGAAGATGGTCTGGCGCATCTTGTTCTCGAACTCCTGGAACTTCAGCGGCCGGTTGTCCAGCGCCGAAGGCAGGCGGAAGCCGTAGTCGACCAGGTTCACTTTACGCGAACGGTCGCCGTTGTACATCGCGTTGAGCTGGCCAACCATCACGTGCGACTCGTCCATGAACATCAGCGCGTCCTTGGGCAGGTAGTCGATCAGGGTCGGCGGCGGTTCGCCCGGCATCGAGCCGGACAGGTGGCGCGAGTAGTTCTCGATGCCTTTCGTAAAACCGATCTCGGCCAGCATCTCGAGGTCGAAACGGGTGCGCTGCTCGAGGCGTTGTTCCTCGATCAGCTTGTTCTCGTTGCGGAAGTATTCCAGACGGTCGCGCAGCTCGGCCTTGATCGATTCCACCGCGCGCAGCACGGTCGAACGCGGCGTGACGTAGTGCGAGCCCGGGTACACGGTAAAGCGCGGGATCTTCTGGCGCACGCGTCCCGTGAGCGGGTCGAACAGCTGCAGCGATTCGATCTCGTCGTCGAACATCTCGACGCGGATCGCCAGCTCGGCGTGTTCCGCCGGGAAGATGTCGATGGTGTCGCCGCGCACGCGGAAGGAGCCGCGCGAGAAGTCCATCTCGTTGCGGGTGTACTGCATCTGGATCAGGCGCGCGATGATGTCGCGCTGCGCCACCTTGTCCTTGTGGCGCAGCGTGAGGATCATCTTGTGGTATTCGTTCGGGTTACCGATACCGTAGATGGCCGACACGGTGGCCACGATGACGACGTCGCGCCGCTCCATCAGCGACTTGGTGCACGACAGGCGCATCTGCTCGATGTGCTCGTTGATCGACGAGTCCTTTTCGATGAACAGGTCGCGTTGCGGCACATAGGCTTCCGGCTGGTAGTAGTCGTAGTAGGACACGAAATACTCGACCGCGTTCTGCGGGAAGAATTCGCGGAACTCCGCATACAGCTGGGCCGCCAGCGTCTTGTTGGGCGCGAAGACGATGGCCGGACGCCCCGCCTGCGCGATCACGTTCGCCATCGTGTAGGTTTTGCCGGAACCGGTCACCCCGAGCAGGGTCTGGTACATCAGGCCGTCATTGATGCCTTCGATCAGTCCGGCAATCGCGGTCGGCTGGTCGCCGGCCGGCGGGAAGGGCTGGTGCAGTTTGAAGGGCGATCCGGGGTAGGTGATGACGGTCGGTTCCGGGGCATTTGCGATGGATAAATCTGCCATACTTTCAGACCTTTGCTAGAATGGGAGTCCACATGACGCAGTGCAGCACTGACGTCTATGTCTATACAACCGCTGCGAACCCACCGACAACTCAGTTTATCACGATGACTTCCACAGCCTCCGCCAGCCTCTTCGGCGCCATCGAAATGGCGCCACGCGACCCGATCCTGGGCATCACCGAAGCATTCAACGCCGACACCAACCCGGCCAAGATCAACCTGGGGGTGGGCGTCTACTACGACGACAACGGCAAGGTTCCTTTGCTGCAGTGCGTGCAAAAGGCGGAAGCGAAGCTGATGGAACAGCCGGCGCCGCGTACCTACCTGCCGATCGAAGGGCTGGCAAGTTACGACAAGGCCGTGCAAGAGCTGGTATTTGGGGCCGACAGCGCCGTAATTCAAGAGAAGCGTGCGATCACCGTGCAGGCCCTGGGCGGCACCGGCGCACTCAAGCTGGGCGCCGACTTCCTCAAGCGCTTTGCCCCTGAATCGGACGTCTACATCAGCGACCCGAGCTGGGAAAACCACCGCGCGCTGTTCGAGAGCGCCGGCTTCGCCGTCAACAACTACACCTATTACGACCCGGCCACCCACGGCGTGAATTTCGAGGGCATGCTGGCCTCCCTGAAGGCGATGCCGCGCGGCTCGATCGTGGTGCTGCACGCCTGCTGCCACAACCCGACCGGCGCCGACCTGAGCCAGGATCAGTGGAGCCAGGTGATCGCGGCCGTGGTCGATAACGGCCTGGTGCCTTTCCTCGACATGGCTTACCAGGGCTTCGGCGCCGGCATCGCCGAAGACGGCGCCGTGGTGCGCCGCTTCGCCGAGACCGGCATCCCGCTGCTGGTGTCGAACTCGTTCTCGAAATCCTTCTCGCTGTACGGCGAGCGCGCCGGCGCGCTGTCGATCGTGGCCACCAGTGCGGAAGAGTCGGCGCGCGTGCTGTCGCAACTGAAGCGCGTGATCCGCACCAACTACTCGAACCCGCCGACGCATACCGCCAAGGTGGTCGCGATGGTGCTGTCGACCCCGGAACTGCGCCAGCTGTGGGAAGAGGAGCTGGCCGGCATGCGCGTGCGCATCCGCGAGATGCGCAACCTCATGGTTGAGAAGCTCAAGGAAAAAGCCCCGGGCCACGACTTCGAATTCGTGCGCGAGCAGGTCGGCATGTTCTCGTACTCGGGCCTGACGAAAGAACAGGTCGGCAAGCTGCGCGAAGGGTCGATCTACGCGGTCGACACCGGCCGTATCTGCGTCGCCGCCCTGAACTCGACCAACCTCGACCGCGTCGTTGACGCCGTGGCCAAAGTTCTTTAAAATCGCGGCTCTTCGGAACTGACGAGAGTTGATTCCGAAGAGCAGCAAAAGTGGCTGCGCGACACGCGTCGAATTTGACACGCTGTCACCGCAAACATATAATGCTGTCATCAATTCCCTGATAGCTCAGTCGGTAGAGCGACGGACTGTTAATCCGCAGGTCCCTGGTTCGAGTCCAGGTCGGGGAGCCAGAATTTCCAGAAAAGCCACATCGCACGATGTGGCTTTTTTGTTTTTACGTGTGAATGCGTTTTGGTAGTTGCGTATTTACATGTGGAATGGGTAAGCTGGCAACGTCAACTCATCAGGATCAAGCAAGTGAAGCATCTACCATCGAACAAACGGATCGCGGTCGCGGGACAGGTGCTGCGTTTTTCGCAATCGGGGCAGGGCAGCCCGACCATCGTCATGCTCGGCGGCGCCGGCAGCGCGCTCGAAACCTGGTTCAAGCTGTTTCCCGAGATCGAACAACTGGGCACGGTCATCACCTACGACCGCCCCGGCGTCGGCGGCAGCGCGCGCCCGCGCGAGGCGCAAATGGGCACCACGGTCATCCTGCAGCTGCGCGCGCTCTTGCGCGAGATCGAGGCCAGGCCGCCGTTCCTGCTGGTGGCGCATTCCTTCGGCGGCCTGCACGCGAACCTGTTTGCGCGCGTCTATCCCGAAGAAACCTGCGGCGTGCTGTTCCTTGAGGCGACCGCGCCCGACGACGTCCTCAACATGAAGCGCTACCGGTCGGCGCTGCAGCGTGCGGTCACGGGGCTGCTGGACCGTTTTTCGCCGCAGGATCCGAATGACGAGGTGAGCAACGAAGCCGAGACGGTGGCCGAGATTGCGGAGGCGCCGGAGTTTCCGCCGATTCCCATCACCGTGCTGTCGGGCGGCAAGCGGCTGCCGCGCCTGATGGTGTCCGGCGCGGCGCAACGCGAGCGCGAGCGCAACCAGGAAGCGCTGGTGCGCCTGTCGCCGTTGGGCGAGCGCGTGATCGCGAAGGGCAGTGCGCATTTCCCGCAGATGTCGGAGCCGCAGCTGGTGCTGGAGGCCTTGTCGAAGCTGATCCGCCGGACGCAGTGCTAGGAAATATTGCCTTTCGATAGCGCGACACTTCGCGAAATCGAAAAGCGCTGCTATAATACGGCCTCTAATCCCTGATAGCTCAGTCGGTAGAGCGACGGACTGTTAATCCGCAGGTCCCTGGTTCGAGTCCAGGTCGGGGAGCCAGAATACGAAGGGCTGCACGCAAGTGCAGCCCTTTTTGTTGTGCGCTCAGCATGAGCGCACTCTTGTGGGTGAAAGTCCCGCCGTGAGCTGACCACAGTGAGCGAAGTGAAGCACAACTGCGTGAGGGTGACCGAGCGTGGGGAGGAAGTGTGGATCGAAACTGCGAGCCGATGGACAAGAACCGGATAGAAGGCGGTGCCGAGCAGGGCGAGCGGGCAACATTCCGCGAAGCTCTTGTGGTCAAAGCGAGGTGGCGTAAATCCGGCGGTTGTGCAGGGAAGGAGTGCGTTCTTACCTGAGGAGATCTCGCCTTGTGCCTGAAAGGGGTGACGGTTGCCAATGGCAACCGGAACGCGCAAGCCGGAGCGAGAAGTCAGCAGAGGTCGTAGTAGGTGCTGGTATGGCCGGCGAGGCTAAAGACTGGTGCTGAAGGACCGAAGGAATGGGAGCTGGAATCTGCTCGACCATTCGATTGGGAATGCTTCAGATGCCCGGTAACGGGGCTCGTTAACTGGAGGCCAAGGTGAAGCCGACGCTTCCTCCGACAGCGAAGAACCCGATTGACCGGGTTGAACAAAGATGAGAGCAAGCATTGTGCGCCGGGTATGGCACCATGACCTCAACCGTTCCAACCGCCCGGTGCGGACCCGCATGCCGGGTGGTGTGGGAGGGGCCGGCCATGTTGGCCGCCCCTCTCCCGATTTTTGCGCTAGAGAGCGGCAACGGGATGATTTGTAGTTCACTAACGGATTGTTGCCGTCCTGGCAAGTAGTGTTCTGGCAGCAATAAGCGGATGTGCTAGATGTACGCGAAGCAATTTGCGCGAAGAATGTTAGTGGCGTTGTTCGCACTAACGCCAACTGGGATGAGTGTTCGAGGGCGCGATGACATAAACCGCGAATGCTTCGCTATCGCCGCAGGGGTTGCTTTAAGCGATGCCAGCTTCTACTCCAACGTCCTTTGTCCGCGTCTACCGCGATATCAGCCTATTTTATAGTGACACGACGCTAATTATATTGAGAGCCTAAGCAGCGTTGGCGAACCGAAGTGCAGGCCGCACTTCGGTCGTTGAGCCCAGCTGATGCCTATTTGACGCCTGCACACGTTTAATTTATGCGCAACTCCGAGTGGCGGGCGCTCATCCACGATGAGACTTTAGGCCATTAAAGAAAGCACTTCGAACTGCCCAGCGGACCGCGTCATCTGTTCTAACGCTCTTCCAATGATCGGGATAGCGCATCACGTCACGAACTTCGTAACGACCATTTTCAGGATAGCGTACCTCTAGAAAACCAATTCGGTAAAGGAATCGCGCAAGGGCGATATGCGGCTCCCCATGTGAAACTCGATCTTGAAGCCTCACTTGACCGTTCCCAATAAGTCCCCTGAGATGTTTATACAAATCTGAGGCTAGCCATTCGAGAGGCTTTCCAGTGAACGACTGTAAGCAGATGTCTAGTCCATTGCAAAGTGATCCGAACTCTGTTTTCAAAAACTCAAGTTGGCCGGTTGAGTAACTCCACTCCGAATCTTGGATCGATAAATCTGAGACTGGAAGACGGTCTGCGGCATCTAGCGCGCTTTTAATCATAGCGCGAAGACTACGTGGCGTATACATTGACCGACGAACGAAATAACTAAAAGAATCGCTCGTTGATCTGTCTTTCAGAGTCACCTCTGGCGAAAAAAATACATGCCACATGTCATCAAACGGTACTCGGATTTTCTCAGGAGAAATTCCTAGTGCAAGCCCGATAGCACGCCGAAGTCGGTGACTCGTCCATTTTCTCAAATCGCCTACGTCCCAATTTAGCGGGACGATACCGCTAACTTTGTCAGAATAATGCCATCCGGGATTGATCATTAGCCACAAATCTTGCCGCATAAATAGGTGAACTTCAGCATTTTTGTTTTGGTGAGTAATTCTGTCAGCGGCTTCAATGGCATCGCGGATTAATCGAATGCTAGTGGCGCCCCCTTCCTCTTGTAGGTTGTCAAAGTCGTCAACATATAGCGCGAATTTTGTAGCGTTTGCTATTCTAGCTATCCTTTCTTCACTACCTTTTTCTTGGTCAGCATTTTCGGCGGTTACGCTCTTTGCCCAAGGGACGAGTGTTTTTAATACGTCTACAATGCGCTCGCCAAAGTCTCGCTCTGTAATTCCTTTCGTTTTCGCCCATGCGCGAATTGCAATCTCATCATCGTTTGTAATCAGTTGCCCGCTCATTTCTTGGGCAAGTCTGCGGCATATCATATCTGCATAAATCTGCATCCAATCTGAAACTGCTCCGTAACCCCGCTGAGTTGCTTTTGAAAGGCGCTCTGCATGCAGTGACGCAAGTTCATCTGCAGAGGCCTCAACAATAAGAGTATCCGCACTCCGCTTACGTAATTCCATACTCGTCAGCCTCGCAGCTGATTTGCCGGCACCTTTGCGCGCGACAACGACAGTTACATCGTTGGATGTTGCGTTGGAGAACCAGACTGGTTGGACAAGTAAATTGTCAAACCATCTCTCCTGAGCCGTGTCACGTTCCGCGTCAGGAAATCCTACCCATGCACTATCGTTCGACCAACGATTACGAATTTTCTGTATTTGCTCGGGCGTCAGGGAACTAAGAATGTTGTTATTCATGGTTTCTTATGCAACATGTGTTGCCTCATCGGTGTCAATGTATTTTGTATTAGCGCATATGTAGATGGCAACTCATTACGCATATTGCGACACGAAAATTACGCCGAATTGTCGAGGCTGCCTTCGACCACCTAGTCGTTGAAATACTGCGATTGGCACTTGATTGGCGACAAGCCCTTACGCAGGTTTGCTGGCACCTCAGGAGTGTAGAGCCACCTGATGAAGTCGAAGGCGTGCTCTCTTGCTCCTTCCAAGTAGTGTAAACCGACACCGACTGTACTTCTGTTTCACCAGCTGGAAAAGTTTCCTGCAGTAGCGTTGCCGCTGCATTTTTCGTGCTGGCTCATGTACTGTAAGAGATCATATGGCCGCGCCAGTTGTGAATGCTGAGCTGGTTGCCCTTATCCGAGCGAGCAACGACGGTTAGCTTTAGTTCACGACGGCAAACAGCCATCAGGGCACTTTTAGAATCGACTAAATTTAGTCAGTTAGACTTAGCGAAGCACCGGCTTCACCCGCGCCGCGGCCTCCAGCGCCCGCTGGCGCGCGGTCTCGACATTATCCGCCGTCGCCAGCGCGACGCCCATGCGGCGCCGTTCGAACGACTCCGGCTTGCCGAACAGGCGCAGGTCCACGCCCGGCACGCGCAGGGCATCGGCCACGCCTTCGAAGGCAATCCCCGCCGCCTCATGCTGGCCGTAGATCACGGCGGAGGCCCCCGGCGCGCGCAGCGACGCATCGGTCGGCAGGCCCAGCACCGCCTTGGCGTGCAATTCGAACTCGCTCTGCACCTGGCTGGCCATGGTCACCATGCCGGTGTCGTGCGGGCGCGGGCTCACTTCCGAGAACCACACCATGTCGCCCTTGACGAACAGCTCGACGCCGAACACGCCGCAGCCGCCCAGGTCGGCCGTCACCTTGGCCGCGATGTCGCGCGCGCGTTCGAGTGCGGCAGGGTTCATCGGCTGCGGCTGCCAGGATTCGACATAGTCGCCCTGCACCTGCTTGTGGCCGATCGGCTCGCAGAAGCTGGTCTCGACCTGCCCGTCGCTGCCGATCGAGCGCACGGTGAGCAGGGTGATCTCGTAGTCGAAGTCGATGAAGCCTTCCGCGATCACGCGGCCGGCATCGACGCGCCCGCCGCTGGCGGCGACTTCCCAGGCTTTTACGACGTCCGCAGCGCTGTCGAGCTTCGACTGGCCCTTGCCGGACGAGGACATCACCGGCTTGACCACGCAGGGGAAGCCGACCGCGGCGCAGGCCTGTTCCAGTTCTTCCAGGCTGCTGGCGAAGCGGTAGGGCGAGGTCGGCAGGCCGAGTTCCTCGGCGGCCAGGCGACGGATGCCTTCGCGGTTCATGGTCAGCATCGCGGCGCGTGCGGTCGGGATGCAGGTGATCTTGCCGGCTTCTTCGAGGGCCAGCAAGGTCTCGGTGGCGATGGCTTCGATCTCCGGCACCACCAGGTCGGGCTTTTCCAGCGCGATCAGGGCGGACAGGGCGGCGCCGTCCGTCATGTCGATCACGTGGGCGCGGTGGGCGACCTGGTGGCCCGGGGCGTTCGGGTAGCGGTCGACGGCGATGGTCTCCACGCCCAGGCGCTGCAGGGCGATGATGGTTTCCTTGCCGAGTTCACCGGAGCCGAGCAGCATGACCTTGGTGGCGGAAGGGGAGAGCGGAGTACCGAAGAGGCGTGGGGAAGTCATTGGAAATCGCGGTTGTGAAAAGTGCGACGACTATAACAAAGCGGCCCCGCGGCTGCTGGC
Organism: Massilia sp. UBA6681; assembly: GCF_002454935.1. NCBI lineage: Bacteria > Pseudomonadati > Pseudomonadota > Betaproteobacteria > Burkholderiales > Oxalobacteraceae > Massilia > Massilia sp. UBA6681. Next base: position 21,893 of record NZ_DKJX01000001.1, on the reverse strand, counting down.
GGCCAAACTGTTTATGCGCAGCACTAGGCAAACCGGAAACGGACCGCTATAATGCGGCCTCCTTTCCCTGATAGCTCAGTCGGTAGAGCGACGGACTGTTAATCCGCAGGTCCCTGGTTCGAGTCCAGGTCGGGGAGCCAGAATACGAAGGGCTGCACGCAAGTGCAGCCCTTTTTGTTTTTGGCAGTTCGAATGCGGTGCTATCCGATGAGTCGTCGCGTTATTTGCTCGTCGTACGCGCCACTGGCGCCTACGACTTCCGGCTCAGGCCGAAATCCAAGTTCTTTCGCATGTCGCTCCGCATCCGCGAAGCGATCTCGGTAGGCAACGGAATTGGGTCCCGGCCTTCGCCGGGACGACGTTGATGAAGCTTGTGGATGAATCAGGGAACTGTAACTTTGGTGGCGCCGCGTGCCTTCGTTTCGTTCCGCGTCATCGCCGGCAACCGATCGAACCACGGCTGCGCCCCCTCCAGCTGATGCGCCAGCTGCAGCAGCACGTCCTCCCTCCCGAACGGCGCCACGAATTGCACCCCCAGCGGCAAGCCATCGCCCGTCCAATGCAAGGGCACCGACATCGACGGCGTCCCCGTGAGGTTCGACAGCTGGGTGAAGGGCACGTAGCGCAGGTTGTCGCGCGCGATCTGTTCGACGGTGCTGTCCAGCAGCCCAAGCCGCGCCAGCAGGCCGAGCATGCCGGTGCGCTGCAGGAAGCCCAGCAGCGCCTGCCGCGCCGCAGGCAAGTCGCCGGTGCCGTGCTTGACGGGCGGATGCGCCAGCGTCGGCGTGAGCAGCAGGTCGTAGCGCTGGTGGAAGCGTCCCAATGCCCGCGCAAAGGTGTTCCACTGTGCCAGCTGCGTCGCCAGCGCCGGCGCCTTGAGCGCGCCGCCGAGCGTCACCAGGAGGCGCGTCATCAGCTCCGGCTCGCCGCCGCTTGCGCCGAGCGAGCGCATGCGCGCCACCAAGGAAGGCACCTGCCCGAAATAGATGTGCAGGTAACTGGTCGCCAGGGCCGCGCCGTCGATCTCCGGCGCCGCCTCCTCCACGTCGTGCCCCAGGCCGCGCAGCAGCGTGGCCGCATGGTTCACCGCCGCCACCGCTTCGGGATGCACCTCGGTGCCGATCGGCGAGGCGCTGGTGAAGCCGATGCGCAGCCGGCCCGGGTCACGCCGCATCAGTTCCGCGTAGGGCGCGGACGGAGGCGCGACGATGAACGGGTCGCCCGGCTCGGCGCCCTGCAGCACGTCGAGCGCCAGCGCGGAATCGCGCACGCTGCGCGAGAGCACGCCTTCGCTCGATGCGCCGAACCAGACTTCGCCCACGCCGGGGCCGGCGGAGACGCGCCCGCGCGAAGGCCGCAGCCCGAACAGGCCGCAGCAGGCGGCCGGGATGCGAATCGAGCCGCCGCCGTCGTTCCCGGCCGCCATCGGCACGATGCCGCTGGCCACGGCCGCCGCCGTGCCGCCGCTCGAGCCGCCCGGCGTGTGCGCCAGGTTCCACGGGTTGCTGGTCCGGCCGAACAGTTCCGGATCGGTCACGCCCTTCAGGGCGAACTCGGGCAGATTGGTCTTGCCGAAGACGACCAGGCCGGCGTCAAGATAGCGCCGCACCACGGCGGCGTGCTCCCCGGGCACATACGCACGTGTCGTGCGGCTGGCGTTGGTGGTGGGCAGGCCGGCATAGTCCTGCAGCGTATCCTTGAGCAGGAAGGGCACGCCGGCGAAGGGGCCGCGCAGCGGACCTTGCAGCTGGCGGCGTGCTTCGTTCTCCATCAGCCGCACCACCGCGTTGACGCGGCCATGGACCTGGTTGTGGCGCGCCAGCGCCAGCTCGAGCAGCTGGTGCGGCGTCACCTCGCCTCCCGCGACGAGGGCGGCGAGGGAGGTGGCGTCATGGCGGGAATAGTCGTCGAAATCCATGGGCAAGCCGGTTGTTGGACTTGCATCGCATCAAATCCGCTGTGCCCGCGTTTGTCAAGCGAAAGTGCGCTTGCGTCGCATCGGATTCAACGAAATTTCTTCTTGTTCGAGGTATAGGTGCGTGTGTAGAAATCCGGCGGCTTCTTTGCCACCCAGTCGACGAAGGCGCGGATGTCTTCGTGTCCGCGCAGCGCTTCCCAGGTGTGATAGGTCTGCAGCAGTTCGCGTTCCGTGAAGGCCGAATGGATCTTGCGGTGGCAGATTTTATGGATGGGGAACTGATCCTTGCCCTTGAAGGTCTTGGGGATCAGGTGATGGCGGTCGATGTTCACCGTACCGAGCACGCGGCCGCACAGGGGGCAGTGCGCATCGGCGACTGGAGCTGCTTCGATCGGTTCTGGCCGGCGTTTAGGCATGCCGCATAGATGGCGGCGCTAGCGCCCACTTGCAAGATGCCACTCAAATCCGTCAATCGTGCGCCGTATTTGTAAAATATAGTAGAATCAATGCTTACCTTTTTGCAAGATCGTGTCGTATTAACGAGCCCGCCGCAATGATTGACGATCGTCCCGAATGCTCCGTTCTCCTCATCGATGATGAGCCTTTTGCGCAAGACATCATTGCGCATGGACTGCAGGGATGTATCAGCCACACCTTGTGCTACGAGTCGAGTCCGGCGCGGGCGGTCGAGGTGGCGCGCGAGGTGCGTGCCACGGTCGTGCTGGTCGACTTGCGCATGCCGGACCTGGACGGCTTCGACGTCACCGCCAGCCTGCGCGCCCATCCCGATACCGAAGACCTTCCCGTCATCGTCCTGTCTTCCGAAGACGACCCGGAGATCAAGGCGCGCGCCTTCGCCGTGGGCGCCAACGACTACATGGTCAAGTGGCCCGACCCGCGCGAGCTGGTGGCGCGCGTGCGCTACCACAGCGGCGCCTGCATCGCGCGGCGCCAGCGCGATGCCGCCTTTGCCTCGCTGCGCGTGAGCCAGGAACAGCTGGCCGCCAGCCAGTCGGCGCTGCACCAGGCCCAGAAGATGGAAGCCATCGGCCAGCTCACCGGCGGCGTGGCCCACGATTTCAACAACGTCCTGCAGATCATCGGCGGCAACCTGCAGCTGCTCAAGCTGGTGGGCAACCTGAACGACAACGCGAGAAGCCGCGTCGACATGGCCCTGGGCGGAGTCGAGCGCGGCGCCAAGCTGGCCGCGCACCTGCTGGCCTTCGCGCGGCGCCAGCTGCTGCAATCGGTGGTGGTCGATCCCGGCCACCTGCTGCGCGAAATGGACGACATGATGCGCCGCGTGCTGGGGCCGAGCGCGCGCGTCGTCACCGACATCGAGCCGGGCCTGGGCAGCACCATGGTCGACCCGAACCAGCTCAACAACGTGCTGCTGAACCTGGCCATCAATGCGCGCGACGCCATGGCCGGCAGCGGCACCCTGACCATCCGCGCCTGCAACGTCGCTCCCGACGACGAGCGTCCCCCCGAGGTCCCGCAGGGCAGTTTCATGATGATCGAGGTGGCCGACACCGGCAAGGGCATGCCGCGGGAGATCCTGCTGCGCGCCTTCGAGCCCTTCTTCACCACCAAGCCGACCGGGCAGGGCACCGGCCTGGGCCTGTCGATGGCCTATGGCTTCGTGAAGCAGTCGGGCGGCGAACTGGTGATGCGCAGCGAAGTGGGGCGGGGCACCAGTGTGCGCATCTACCTGCCGCGCAGCGACGCCGCGCCCGCGGTCATCGAGCCCGTGCACAGCGCGCCGCTGGCGGGCGGGCTGGAGACGATCCTGGTGGTCGAGGACGAGCTTGACGTACGCAGCTCGACCTGCGGCATCCTGTCGGCGCTGGGCTACGAGGTGCTGGAAGCGGAAGACGCGCAAAGCGCGCTCGAGATCATCGACAGCGGCCGCCACATCGACCTGGTGTTCACCGACGTGATCATGCCGGGACCGGTCAGCAGCCTGCAGCTGGGCGAGATCGTGCGCCGCCGCCTGCCGCACGCGCAGGTGCTGTACACCTCGGGCTATGCGGAAGGCGTGCTCGCGCACGAGGGCAAGCTGGACGCGTCGGTGCACCTGTTGCAGAAGCCCTACCATCCGGACGCGCTGAGCGCGCGCATCCGCCACCTGCTGCGCCGCGCGAAGCGCGACCAGAAGGCCGGCGTGTCACCCCCGCAGCCGGCGGCGCAGAATCACTTGGGCTTGACGTAGCGGCGCGAGCCCGGCGGCGGTTCGTTCAGGACCGCCCAGAAGATGCCCAGGTCGGCGATGGCGCGCACGAACTCGGTAAAGTCCACCGGCTTGACCACGTAGGCGTTCACGCCCAGCTCGTAACTGCGCACCACGTCCTGTTCTTCCTTCGACGAGGTCAGCATGCAGACCGGGATGCTCTTGAGCGTTTCGGTTTCGCGGATTTCCTTCAGCACTTCCAGGCCATCCACCTTGGGCAGCTTCAGGTCGAGCAGGATCACGGCCGGGTTGCCGATGGCACGCTCCTTGAACTCGCCGCGGCGGTTGAGGTAGTCGAGCGCTTCCGCGCCGTCGCGCACAATCACGACCTCGTTGGCCAGTTGGCTCTTCGACAGCGCGATCAGCGTCAGTTCCAGGTCGTGCGGATTATCTTCGACGAGAAGTATGGGCTTGAGCATTGTCTGCCTCGGTAGGATTGTGTTTCGGAATACTGAAGGAGAAGGTTGCGCCTTGTCCCTGTACGGAGTTGGCCCAGACGCGGCCGTTGTGGCGCTCGACGATGCGGCGCACGTTGGCCAGGCCGATGCCGGTGCCCTGGAAGTCTTCCATGCGGTGCAGGCGCTGGAACACGCCGAACAGCTTGTGCACGTATTCCATGTTGAAGCCGGCGCCGTTGTCGGCCACGTGGAACACGGTGAAGTCGGCGTCTTCCTCGGAGCTGATGGTGATGACCGCCGGGTCGCGCTGGCTGGTGAACTTCACCGCGTTCGACAGCAGGTTGGTCACCGCCAGGTGCAGGAAGGTCGGGTCGGCCCAGATCTTCGGCAGCGGCTCGATGTGCCAGTCGACGTTGCGGCCCTGCATTTCCATGCCGAGCTTGTCGATGCAGGCCGACACCAGGTCGTTCATGTCCACCGTGGTCGGGCGCAGGGCGGCGCGGCCCATCTGCGAGAACGACAGCAGGTCGTCCACCAGCTTGCCGGCCAGGCGGGCCGACTCCTTGATGTTCTTCAGGAAGCGCTGGCGCCGTTCCGGGTCTTCGGCGCCGGCCGATTCGATCAGGAGGTCGGAGAATCCGACGATGTGGCGCAGCGGCGCGCGCAGATCGTGCGAGACCGAATACGAGAAGGCTTCCAGTTCCTTGTTGGCGCGCCCGAGTTCCTCGGCCAGTTCGGCCATCTGCTCGGCGCGCTCGAGCGCGATGCCCAGCAGGGCGCTGCGGAATTCGACCGTCAGCTCGATCTCGGCGCCATGCCAGGGCAGGCTGCGGCCGTGGATGGTCTCGCGCCAGGCGTCGAAGCTCAGGCGCGGCGTCAGCTGGGTGGGGTCGTCGGGCGCGGCCTGCTTGCCGCGCGGGTTGCCGGCCCACTCGATGGTCTGCACCACCTCCGGGCGGAACCACAGCAGGTAATGCTGGTGGATGCGCGAGATCGGCAGGGCCAGCAGGCCGCTGGCATTGCGCACCATGTCTTCACCCGGAGGATAGACCTCTTTCAGGTGATCGGTGTGGAACACCTCGGTGTGCCCGTGCAGGGACAGCCAGTCGGCCAGCGCGCGGATCTGCGGCTCGCTTGGGGTGTCGCCATAGGTCAGCACGCGGTCGTCCACCACGATGGCGACCCCGCCGGCGCGCCCGAAGCGCAGCAGTTCGGGGAACACGCCGCTCATGTTTTCCAGGAAGTCGGCGCCCTTGGTCAGGTGGCCCAGCATCTCGACCATGATGCGGCGCACGTCGAGGCGGAACTGCAGTTCGGCCGCGTCCTCGCGCGACTCGATGACCAGCGCCAGGATCTGGCCCAGCTGCTCGCAGGCGGTGCGCTTCTCGACCGAGACCGGACGGGGCTCGGCGTTGTGGCAGGAAATCAGGCCCCACAGCTTGCCCTTGACGATGAGCGACACCGACATCGAGGCCAGCGTGCCCATGTTGCGCATGTACTGCAGGTGCACCGGCGAGACGCTGCGCAGCGAGGCGAAGGACAGGTCGTTGCGCGCCCCGGTCGCCGGATTCAGGCCGGGCACCAGCGGCGCCGGCACGTAGTTGGCGTCCTGGATCACGCGGATCGGCGACAGCGTGTACAGGGCGCGCGCCTGGGCCGGCACGTCGCTGGCCGGGAAATGCTGCCCCAGGTAGGAGTCGTAGCCGTCTTCCTTCGATTCGGCCAGCACCTGGCCGTGGCCGTCGGTGTCGAACTGGTACACCATGACCCGGCCGTAGCCGGTCACTTCGCGCACCCGGCGCGCCGCCAGTTCGGACATCTCGGGAATCGAGGCCGGCTGGTTGATCTTGACGAGGAAGTCGCCAATCAGGGGGTACAGGTGGCGGAAGTCGGCGGCGCGGCGGCGCTCGACCCCTTCGAATTCGAGGATCAGCAGGCTGTCCCAGGCATGGACGAGGACGTCGAAATGGGCGCCGTTGCCGGCCGTGATCGTGCCGATATAGGCTGGTCGCGACACCGCCGCGTTGGATTCGATCTCGGCGCCGATGCGCGCCGCGGCCGTCTCGCCCACGACCTCGGCGAGCGGCCGGCCGATGGCTTCCTGGGCCGGGGTGCCGATCCAGCTTTCGAGGTTGGCACTGGCTTGCTGCACCACGAGCGCTGCCGGCGACAGCGTCAGCATGAAGCCGTGCGGCTGGATGCTGCCGGGCGTGCGGATCGGTTCGTCCGCACAGCGGCTGAGGTCGAGGGTGTCGGTAGGTGCCTGGGTCATTGTCAAACGGAAGGCCTGCTGAGGATACAACTCGGTATTGTAACGTCAAATCCGGCAGATCACGCGGAGGGTGGCGCAATTTCCAATATTGATCTTGCGTATACAAGGCGAATGCGGGTCAATTGCGTGGCATCCTATTGCTGAGTATCGGTATGATAGGATATTTGCCGCTCCAGACATAGCAAGGTCCCGGTCATGAACACGCACCACCCGTCCAAGCCGCCGCTGACCGAGGAACAACGGTTCCAGTACCTCATCGCCGGCATCAGCGACTACGCCATCTACATGCTGGATCCCTCCGGCCACATCGCCAGCTGGAACGCCGGGGCGCAGCGTTTCAAGGGCTACCAGCCGCACGAGATCCTGCGCGAGCACTTCTCGCGCTTCTACACGCCGGAAGACCGCGAGGACGGCCTGCCGGCGCGCGCGCTGGCGCAGGCCCTGGAGCACGGTAAATACGAGGCCGAAGGCTGGCGCGTGCGCAAGGACGGCACCCGTTTCTGGGCCCACGTCGTCATCGACCCGATCTACGACGAAGAGCGCAACCTGCTGGGCTATGCCAAGATCACCCGCGACGTCACCCAGCGCAAGCTGGCCGAGGACGCGCTGCGCGAGAGCGAGCAGCGCTTCCGCCTGCTGGTGCAGGGCGTCACCGACTATGCGATCTACATGCTCTCGCCCGAAGGCCTGGTGACCAACTGGAACGTCGGTGCCGAACGCATCAAGGGCTATAGCCTGGAGGAGATCCTCGGCAGTCATTTCTCGCGCTTCTACACCGATGAAGACCGCGCGGGCGGCATGCCGCAGCGCGCGCTCGGCACCGCCGCGCGCGAGGGCCGCTACGAGGCCGAAGGCTGGCGCCAGCGCAAGGACGGCACCCGTTTCTGGGCCCACGTCATCATCGACGCCATTCGCGACGACGACGGCAAGATCCTGGGCTTCGCCAAGATCACGCGCGACCTCACCGAGAAGAAGCGCACCGAGGAAGCGCTGGAGCAGGCCCAGCTCGCCCTGTTCCAGTCGCAGAAGATGGAATCGATCGGCCAGCTCACCGGCGGCGTGGCGCACGACTTCAACAACCTGCTGTCGGTGCTGGCCAGCGGCCTCGAGGTGCTGAGCATGAACCGCCAGGGCGGCGGCGACGCCAAGACCCTGGACAGCATGCGCCGCGCGATCGACCGCGGCGCCACGCTCACCCAGCAGCTGCTCGCCTTTGCGCGCCAGCAGCCGCTGCAGCCGGAAACGCGCAGCATCAACCGCCTGATCTCCGGCTTCGAGTCGGTGCTGCGCCGCGCCGGGCATTCCGGCATCGAGTTCGAATTCAACCTCGACCCCCAGGCCGGCAGCGCGGTGGTGGACGCGGCCCGGTTCGAATCGGCCCTGCTCAACCTGGTCGTGAATGCGCGCGACGCCATGCCCGACGGCGGCCGGCTGACGCTCGACACCGCCCAGCTGACGCTGCAGGAAGGCGAGGTCCCGGGGCTGGCGCCGGGACCCTACGTGTGCACCTCGGTGACCGACACCGGCACCGGCATGGCGCCCGAGACGGTGCAACGCGCCTTCGAACCCTTCTACACCACCAAGGAGACCGGCAAGGGCACGGGCCTGGGCCTGTCGCAGGTGTACGGCTTCATCAAGCAGTCGGGCGGCGAGGTGGTCATCCAGAGCACGCTGGGCGAGGGCACCACGATCGCGATCTACCTGCCGGCCGTGACTTCGCAGGACGGCGAGCTCTCGCGCGCCGACTCGGAAACGGTCTTGATCGTCGAGGACGAGCCGGACCTGCTGGACGTGGCCTCGGCGCTGTTCATGAGCATGGGCTACGAGGTCACCACCGCGGCCAGCGGCCAGGAAGCCATGAACGTGCTGGCCACCCGCGACGTGGACATCCTGTTCACCGACATCGTCATGCCGAACGGCGTCAACGGCATCGAGCTGGCCGAGTACACGCGCGAGAACTACCCGAGCATCAAGGTGATGCTGGCTTCGGGCTATCCGCAGCCGGCGCTCAAGCTGGACCAGTACCGGCTGGGAGACTTCACCTTCGTGAGCAAGCCCTACCGGCTGTCGGATCTGGCGCGGGGGCTGCGCAGCGTGCACTGAATACCCGCTGCTCTGCTCAGAAGCGTCGGCGCTTGTCTATCCGATGACGCTGGTGACTATGGTCTCCAGCGTCATCGTTCAAGAAATCAAGGACGTGTCGCTTCCGGCATAGATTTTCCTGTATCTGAGATAGCCCGCCCTCGACATGACGCCGAATGCCCCGTCCCATGATTCATGACCACCGACACGAAAGCGCGGAATCTTGTTTGTTTTTGCATACTCTTCAGCAGCGCGATGTTCTTCAAGCGTCACCTGTGACCTGTGATCTGCCTTGCTGATGACGGTGAATGCCTTTTCACGCTCCTTGACGCATCGACGCAGATAGTCATGCATCTTTTGCTCGGTATCGGGTCCGCTGAGCTTGAATGAAGCTCGTGAGTCATGGACATAGTTGTCGAACAGGTCGAGCGTCGCATCGCATGGATGTGCGAGCGCTTGCCAGAAGGTAGCAATTTCTTCCCATTCCGAATAAAGCTGGTCCCCAAAGCCGGGTTGCTGGGGGGCTGGTCGAAAGTGCGGGCCTTTGGATTGCAGCCACGATAAGAAAGCCTTGATTTCGTCGTCGAACTGCAGCGCTGCACTGTGCAGGTCGTTCTGGTAATACGTGGACGCCTGAAGGAAGCTACGACTGTTTTGCAGCGGCGCTTTTCCTGATACCTTGCGGTGGACACGCCACTCGATCTGCTTGCGCATATGCTCGCGCACGATGCGGTGCAAGGGCCCCTGCTTTTCCTTGCAGGTGTCGAGATAGGCATTGAAGGCCTGGATCGTCTCCCTGCTGACTGCGAACTTGGCCTTGGTGGCTTCCGTCGCCAGTTCGAGTTTTAGTGGTACGCCGCTCAGTCGAGCCTCCTTGTACATCATGATCAGGGGGATCCGCGACAGCATGTCCGCACCGTTCGGATCGGAGCCACGTCCCTGCTCGCGCGGGCAATAGCCACCTCCGATGTCGGAATGCACGCCGGGAACGACGATTTCCTTGCAGCCGGCGGGAACGGTGCCATTCACTGAAATCGAATCCAGGGGAAAGCTGCGCCTGAGTTCGTGTGCGGCGACCAAGTGGAGGCAGTTCATTCCGGAGGGGATGCGGAGGCTGTCTTCCGCATCGGCCCAGGCGCCATGGCCGTTGCGACCGGATACCGTGTTGCCCACGCCGACCGAGGCGACCGTATCGAAAATGCCAAGAAAGTCGAACACCACTGGGAAGCCGCCAAGCGACATTCGCTTCGCACCGCAGAGTTGGGCGTCGAGCAGGCACAGCGCGTGTAGCCAGTTGGTGTAGGCCCGTGCCATGGTTGCGCCACGCGAGAAGCCAAAGATGGAAATGTAGATTGTCTTGACGACGCCGGGCTCTTTCTTCGCAGGTTTGCCGGTTCTCTGGTCGATCCAGTGCGCGGAGACGGCCTTGTGCAGGCGGGAGAGCACCCCGCTCAGGATGTATTTCGTCTGCGTGCCAGTAGTCGAGATGTCCGCGCCGGCATCGGGATCAAATCTTCCCTCAACAACGCTACGCGTGCTTTTCGTGAGCGACAGCGTTTCGAATAAGTTGTTCATCTCTGCAGGCGAGATCAAGACAGAGCCGACAAAAAAGCGATGAACATTATTGATGGCCTGAGCAAGCGCCCAGATGATGCGGCGCTCGCCCCAGAGACCGGTGCCGCCGCCAAAAGTCTTGTCGGTGCCGGTTCCGTTGTCCTTCACTTGCGGGAATTCCGTACCGACGCCAGGCACGTAGACCCTGAAGAAGTGCTTGTGCTCCGTGGGCTTGTATTCCCAGTCGGTGGACTTTGGGAGCACGCCAGGAACGCTCATTCCCGGGAAGCAGTCGTACAGGCGGGCGATGTTCGAATGGTCTTTTGTTTTTTCGGCGGCGGTGTAGTTGTTGCCTGTGCCGTCGAAGAAGAAGCCGAAGAATAAGTTAGTTTCGCATGAGGATCTTGGTGAGCAAATTGGTACGGTTTCCCTATTGCTAAACTGTTTAAGTTCCATTTTTTGTGCCTTGTCAAAAAAGGCGTCGGGTATGGAGGATTTTTCAAATTCAGGGCCGACTCGTGTAGAAAGAAATGCATTCATGGTTTGGCTTTCATGATTTCTTCAAGATCGCTTCTGCTTCGCTCGAGCCCTTCAATGTAGGTTTTCTTCAGGTGTCTGATATAACGCGGATCATTAGGGCCTGTAAATCCTGTTATTTCCGAGGAGCTGTATTCAGTGTCGTGTTTCCACATCTTTATTACATGATTGTCTGGATCTTGCTCCAGCTCTTTTAACAAGGATTCGAAAGCATCAACATAGGATCTCTCGACGTCGCGATAGATCTCCCATCTTTCACGCTGGTACTGAACAGATGGGACCGGCCAACCTTTTATCTCGCCGGGCCAAGCAAGATGATCCGGCTGAACATTGCTGGAAACTACGCTGATCTTTCCTTCACCATTTCTGATGACCCAAAGCTCACCAGCCTCGGCATACTCTGGCACTTCGACCTCGTGTTCTTCGGTCACCTCAGGCAGGCTCCCGTCAGGCAGCTTCTTCAGCCAGTGAGTCGTCGTGAGTCGTACTTTGGTGCCCGGTTTCCACTTCCATGGGAGCACGGCACAGCAGGTTGTACCACCGCCTGCGAAAGGGGCAATATGTTCGCCCCCGATAGTTTTTTGCGGGTTCTCGGGATCGGAAATGAAATAGCTGAATTCGCGGTCGCTGTAGTTCACACCGTGCAGACTAACGCTTGCATGCGAGCTCCGGTATTGCGAGAGAGCGACGCCAACCACGCCTGCAACACTCAGTACGCCAACGAGAATCTTATGTTTCAGTTGCATCAGCCGCCTCCATCAAGAGCGCGTGTGCCTTCCACGCCGTGAACAATCGCGCGATGTCCGGTTCATCGTCCCGTTTGCCGTGCGCCAGCAGCCAGCCACACCAGCCGACGATATCACCGTCGCCTAAGCCGGCTTCGAGAGCCGGCGCAAGTGCGGAGGAAACCAGTGCATGGGCCTGCGACGGGCGGTACGCACCACGATGGGGGTGGTCGGCGAGCCGCGCCAGCACCTCGTCGACGCGGCTGTCTTCCACCAGCGGCGCGAACCGGGCATCGTCGAGTCGCGGAGCGGTAGCGATGGGCTCGCCCGATCCTTCGAGCGCAAGCGTCTTCCAGTTGCCGTCTCTTCCGATGTAGCTCCAGCTCACGGCAGACCCGGTGAACTGCCCGCGCTGCGCGCGCTCGAGCGTCTTCACGATGACGGGAAGGCGCCGGGTATCGGCGAAACGGAAATTGAAACGCTGGCCGTCCACTTCGACGATGCACCATGCCGCCAGCCGTGCCGCCAGGTCCGGCCATGGTTCCGGCGATTCGATCGCGCTGACCATGGGCCAGCCCTGGCACTTGCGCAGCACGGCCCTGAGCGCACGGTCTTCGGGATCGAAAGGAACAATGAAGGGCGACACGTCCAGCGTGCTCGGCCCACTCGCCGGCAGGCCCTCGAACAGAAGCGCCTTGCGGTCGACGCCAATACGCCGGTGCAGGCCCGGTACGAAGGCGCCATCGATCAGCACATGCAGTGCGTGAGCAGCTGGACGGTCGTGAAAGCGCTGGCGCAGCATGTCCAGCCAGTCTTCGGCAAATGGATCAGTCAGCATCTCACTCCACCATGGAAAAGGCCGCACCCACTGCAAGGGCGCGCTTGAGGCATTCGACGCACACGCTGCGGGGTAGGGCAGGCATTGGATACCCCAGTTGCTGCGGGTCGGTCAGGCTTTTCTTGTTCGCATGGACGCTGAGTTTGCCGGGGCATTGCACACTGATGTTCCCGCCATCGATCGTCAGGCTGGCGCCGCCGGCGGTCGACAGCACGATTCCTTGCGCGGCGGCCCAGTCGATATGCGCGCTGGCGCTGACCAGCTTCACGTCGTCGCGTGCCTGTACGGCGAGCGTGTCCGCCTGCGCCTGCAGGCCGATCTCGTCCTGGGCGGCGATCAGTTGCAGGCCGGCGCTGCCCGCGCCGGAGCCGGTGGCGCCTGCCAGCGCGCCGATGACCTGGCCGGTGTGCAGCCGAAGCCCTGCGCCGCCGGCCAGCTGAGTGTCCTGTACGCTTACCAAGGTGACGGTCTCGCCGTTCGCCAGCTGCAGGCTTTGCCCGGCGCTGGCGCCGAAGACGTCCTTGGCGGATACCGTAACGAGGGCAGCGCCGTTCTCGGTCTGCGGCGCCGACACGGCATTCGACATCGCCTTGACTGGTCCGCACTTGCCGTCCAGGACGCTTGCGTTGGCCTTGACGCTGCCGGCGTGAGCCGCCAGTCCCACGGTCTGATGGAGCGTCGCTGCGGGGTGCAGCGTGCCAGCCGTGGCAGCTGCCTGGCGGATCAGGCTGGCGCCAGTCGCATTCTCACCGGCGACATCGTGCGAGGCTGCATCGTGCCTGAGCTGCCAGCTCGATACCAGCAGCCCCGATCCGCCGCGCGCCGCGCCATACCTGTCGGAACGCAGTTCGGCGCCGCGCCCTCGCGAGCTGCCACGGTAATTGTCGGCGGCGTGGAGTAGATGTCCAAGATTCAGCTCGGTCGCCGACTGGGTGGTCCTGAGCTGGGCGCGGCCTTGCCCATCGCTGTCGTCGATCAGCAGCTGGTTATAGCCACTCTCGCCAATCCCGGCCGTGCGCAGGCCCCATTGGGCAGCCCCGTTGCGGTGGCCGTCGGTGTCGCTCGACGCACCATGCCAGGCCGGGCTGTTGCCGCCAGCGAGGTTGGCTTGTGCCGAGTACGCATGGTCGTGCGCACGCCCGAAGCATTCCCGATCGTCCGGCGCACCAGTCCGGCCGCCCGGCGTGGGCGCAATGCCGCCTTCACCCCGGCCGTTGTACAGTGCCCCAATCACGACCGGCCGATCGATATCATTTTCAAGGAATTGCACCAGCACTTCCTGTCCGACCCGGGGAAGGAACTGGCACCCCATGCCGCTACCAGCCAGGCGCTGCGCTACCCGTACCCAGCAGCTCGCATGTCCGCTGTCCTGCCAATGGAAACGGATGCGAATGCGTCCCAGACGATCGCAGTAAGCGTCGTCAGCCTTGTCTGGGCGGTCGTTGCCATCGGCGCCGATGACAATCGCAGTTTGTGCGCCATGTGCGGTCGGCCTGGCCTTGATGCGGTCCTCTCCCTGGTGCAGCTGCGGGCGCCATGGAACCCCTGCGGGAATTGCAGCGAAGCAGTTGGCATAGCCGGTTTTCTGGGCCTGCTCGATGACCTGGGCCAGGCCGTCCTGCCGGGCGCGGACAGCCTCTGCCAGCAGTTCTGGAAGCGGGCCGAACAGTTCGGCAAGGGCGAGCTGCGCCGGCGGCGGCATGTTGTTCACGCCAATGCTCGTGACGTGATGGATGGTGAACGCGGCAGCATCGCCGAGCCGCCCCAGTGGCATGCCGGTGACGGTCAGCCGCGTTCCCGCGCGCATGGTACGAACGGTGGAGCGCCCTTGCCACAGTTGCCCCCTTGCTTCGGCAGCTTGCATCTGCAGATCGGCATGGCGCCGCGCCGACGCCGCGTCGGTGAATGCGTACTGCCCGGGAGCGTCGTAGGATTCGAGTTCCGGCAGCGATTTGGCCTTCGTGACGGAAAGAGACGCCGCGCCGACCAGTTGCTTGGCCTTGTAGTCAGCGCTTTGCAGGGTCGTCAGCGAGGCGTGCAGGCGCTTGTGTTCCACCAGCACCTGCACGGTATCGTGCTCTTCTACAGAACTTGCGTTGTGATAGCGGACGCCGGTGCCATCGCGGCAGCTTCGGTGATCCGGCACTGCATCGAGCGAGGTACTGTCCGCGAACAACACCAGGCAAGGACCGTCTTCCGTTTGCTCGGTTCGCCAGCCAAGGCCTTCTTCGGCCAGGAGTCGGCGCACGAAATCGAGGTCCCGTTCGCGGTATTGGCAGCAGTAGCTGCGTGACGGCACAGTAGCCATATACGACGCGGTATTGGCGCTCCAGCGCCAGCGCGCTACGGGCCGGTAGGAGGCGAATACCTCATCGACAATCTCCACGATCGTCTTGTCCTGCCACACACGACTGTTACGAACATGTTCTAGCCGCCATATCCAGGGAGAGATACGGAGTCGGTATCGTGCCAGCCCGCCATCGCTGCCAAGAACGGATACGGCGCAGATTTCGCCGCCGATGCTTTCCTGTTCTCCGTCCGCGAGGGTAATTTGCAGCGAGGCCGGTTGGCCCAGCAGGGGCTCCGCTTCCAGATAGGCGTCGGTGGATAGCGCAACGACGTCGCATACCGGAATGTCGAGCAAAGCGTCCTCGGCAGCGAAAGCCTCGACAAGAAGTGTGGAACACGGGGCGTCACCGATTTTGAACTCGAACAGCCTGGTCGCGCTCGAGAACTCCGCAAGCGTAGCAGTGATTTGATCGGTCAAGTCGCTGCTCATGGCAGACGCTCCATTTTTCAAATGAAACGTCAGCCACGATACGTTCGACTTAGGCGAAGGCTATTGCGTCAAGTCATCTTACAAGCTGAAGATGATGTCGCTGATCCGCTCATACACCGGATTTGCCGACGGCCCCGGATTCGGCCAGTTCAGGATGTCGAAGTGGTCATACCCCTTGTAGGTGCCGAGGAAGTTCCAGGTCCCCTTGACCGACTTGCCGTCGTAGTTCCGCACCGGATGCCCCGTCGGCGCCCGCATGCTGGCCGTGTTCACCACCCCGTCGTTGGGAAACCACTCGCTGTCGATCGCTACCCGCCCGGCGCCTGTCTGGGTATAGCCGCCCAGGCCGTTCTGGAGCAGCGAGGGCACGATCCATTCTCCCGCCATGGCCTTGAAGGCCGGGATCATGTCGAGCCGCGGGTACTGGTAGAGCGTCGTCTGGATCGGCGCGATCACGCGGTCGGTCTCGTTGCAGCACCAGCTGCCGGCTTCGGTCGCCTGCGTGCCCACCGAGTAGTAATAGATGTGTGGCGAGGTGCGCGCCCACAAGTTGAATTCGCGCGCACCGTCCGGCGACAGCTCCCAGTTCGCCCAGCGGTGCTTGAGCAGGTCGCCGAGCGGTGACTGCAGCGGCGGCACCACGTTCAGCACGGCGTCGGCGAAAGTGGTGCCGTTGTGGGGCGTCGAGATGGTGGTGACGCTGCGTATCCAGCCCACCTTGCCGCCCTTGAACAGCTCGTGGCCGCCTTCGTCGTCTGGCGAGCCGTGTTCCAGCAGTTCGATCAGGGCGCGGATGGTCGTGCCGCCCTGGCTGTGGCCGATCAGGTGGACCGGATGCTCCGCATCCCAGGCCGGGTAGAGCGCGAGCGGGTAAGCCTCCGGGTTGTTCTTCGGATCGGCGGCCCAGCACTTGCCGGCAGGTTTCTGCTGCTGGCCCGGCAGGCCGTACTTGCGCACGTGCGCGGCGCCGTAGTCGACGCAGCCGCCCTTGATCTGGGCGTACAGGTCGGCCGCGCGGTCCCAGTTGGAGCTGATCGGGCCGACCACGGCCGCGAACACCGTGCGCGGGCCGCGGTAGACCTGCATGTGGGAGGCGATGTCGCCGTAGCCGCCCCAGTAGTTGAAACCGCTGTGTTCGAAGGTGTCCGGGCCGAAGCCGAGGAAGCCGTGGACCAGGATCACGGGGTGGTTGTTCGCGGCGCTGGCCGGGGCGCTGGCGCACAGCGCGGCCAGCGCCAGCAGGGCGTGGATGATGCGAAACATGCAATTCTCCGAAATGACGTCAGGGCCATTGTCGGAGCTGCGGGCGGGGCGCGGTTTGCGCTGGGTCGGACTCTTGGCGGCTGTTAGATTTTACGCACAGAAACAGTGCGTCGCAGGCTTGACAGCCGCCCAGCCCGCGACAAGCTAGTTGGTGGCCTTGTTGGAGCCGATCGACGTCGTCGGCGCCGACGCAGTCGGATCCACCGCCGGCTTCGGCACATCGATCACCGACGCCGTGACCGAGGTCTTCTCTGCCTGGTCGAGGTCGCCGGTCCAGACCACGTAGTCGTCCACCGAGTACAGGCGGCACGGTTCCTTGCTCTTGGCGGTGCAGATGGCCAGTGCGCGGCCGTCCGGGTCTTCGCCTTCCTCGGCCCAGGTCCAGGCGCCGCTCGGCGACACCGCGAAGGCGCGCGGCGTCATCTTGCTCAGGTATTCCTGGTAGGCGCGGCGGCCGTTCTCGGACAGGAAGGGCACGGCCTCGACATCGTCGACCTGGGCATAGTCGGTACGCGCCGGGCTCGGCGGCGGCGGCACGTCGTGGATCACCTTGGTCGGCATGCCGACCTGTGCCAGGAAGCGCATGGTGTCGTCCAGCCATACCTTTTCGCCGTCGCGGCTGGCCAGCATGCCGTGCGAATCGCGCTTGAAGGCCGGGAACTCGACCAGGCGGCCGCGGCCGCCGGCCTGTTCGAACGCCGCGTGCATGCGCTGCGCCAGCTCGGGGCCGAACAGCGAGTCGTTCTGGCCATACATCCACAGGGTCGGCAGTTTCGTCTTGGCGCCGTATTCTGAGAAGGCGGTCACCAGCGCCGAGCGCCAGGCGCAGCGGTCGCTGTCGTCGCGCAGGCCGCCGGCGAAGTTGATCAGGCCGCGCACGCCCGGCAGCTCCTTGGTGCCGAGGGCGATGGTCGCCAGGCCGCCATAGGACTGGCCGGCGATCACGATGCGGTTGGCGTCGATCCATTTCTGCTGGCGCGCGTAGGCGAGGGTGGCGGCAATGTCTTCCGCCTGGGCATAGCCGTTGGCGGTCATGTCGCAGCCGAAGTCGCGGTAGCGGCCGGTCGAATTGGCGAAACCCTGGCGCATCGGCACCATCACGGCGTAGCCGCGCTTCACGAAGGCGGAAGCCATGTGATAGAAGCGGTCGCGCGGCTGCAGGTTCGGGCGGCCCGGATCCTTGCCGTGGTTGATGATGATGAGCGGGAAGGGGCCCGGGCCGTTCGGCTGGAACACGGTGGTCTCGAGCATGGCGCGGCCCTGCGGGCCGGCAGGCACCTGCTCGATGTGCTCGTTCATGCGGTGATCAAGTTGCAACTCCTGCTGCACGGCGATCCCTGGGGTCAGTGCGGCGGCAGCCAGGGCGGCTGCCAGGATGTTGCGGAGCGTGAAGCGTGGAACCATGGTGACTCTGTCTCGACTGCGTACCGGGTGAAACAAACACGGAAGAATTTCCGCATGGCATAAATTGATTCTAGGTACGTAGAAAAGGCAGGGCAATACTCAATCTGGCAATTCCGAAGGTAAATTTTTGTGCCGTAACAAAGTGATCACGTGTTCCTTATCTTTATTGCGCCGCTCACGCCCCAGCCACCGTCCGACGTGGTTTTTCGTGAACGGTTATCATGCAAACCTGGCAACGAAAGGTAGAGGAATGATCGGATGAGCAAGTACGCGCCGCGCGAGTGGGCGCCCGACGAGAAGCCGATGCTCCCCGGCTCTCCGTCCACGCCCGCCCATCCGACACCGCTGCGTTTCGCCTACCTCTTCGTCGGCATCCTGATCACCATCACGGGCGGCCTCGGCAATGCGCTGGTGGCCGTCAACCTGGTCAACCTGCAGGGCACGCTGGGCGCCTATTCCACCGAGACCGCCTGGCTGCCGGCCGTCTTCGTGATGGCCAATGCGTCCATGAACCTGCTGCTGGTGAAGTTCCGCCAGCAGTTCGGGCTACGCCTGTTCACCGAATTCTTCCTGGTGTTGTACGCGCTGGTGACCTTCGCCCACCTGTTCGTCAATGACCTCGGCTCGGCCATCGCGGTGCGCGCCGCCCACGGCATGCTGGCGGCGGCGGTGTCGCCGCTCGGCCTGTACTACGTGCTGCAGGCATTCAAGAAGGAGTGGCGCCTGCGCGGCGTGGCGCTGGCGCTCGGCTGCGCCCAGCTGGCGCTGCCGCTGGCCTACCTCTTCTCCAACGACCTGCTGCAGATCGCCGAGTGGCGCGGCCTGTACATGTTCGAGCTGGGCCTGGCCATCGTCTCGCTCGGCGCGGTGCTGATGCTCAAGCTGCCCCCGGGCGACCGCTTCCAGGCCTTCCGCCCGATGGACTTCGTCACCTTCGCGCTGTTCGCGCCCGGCATGGCGCTGCTGTGCGCGGCGGTGAGCTTCGGCCGGGTGCGCTGGTGGTTCGAAGCGCCCTGGATCGGCGTTGCGCTGGCGGTCTCGATCGTCCTGCTGGCGGCGGCGATCTGCGTGGAGCACAACCGCGCCAACCCCTTGCTGAACATCCGCTTCTTCACCAATGCGAACATCCTGCGCCTGGCGCTGTCGATGATCCTGGTGCGCATCGTGCTGTCCGAGCAGAGCGTCGGCGCGGTCGGCTTCCTGCGCCTGGTGGGCCTGGACAACGACCAGCTGCAGACCCTGTTCGCCATCGTGCTGTGCGCGACCATCGCCGGCGTGGTGGTCTCGGCGCTGACCATCAACGTGCAGCACCTGATGGCGCCGCAGGTGATTTCGCTCCTGATCATGGCGCTGGGCGCCTGGCTGGATGCCCACGCCACCAACCAGACCCGCCCGGAACAGATGTACCTGAGCCAGAGCCTGCTCGCCTTCGGCGGGACGCTCTTCCTCGGACCGCTGGTGATCTCCCTGATCGGCACCGTGATCGCCAATCCGGCCAACCTGATCAGCTTCTCGGTGCTGTTCGGCCTCACGCAGAACCTGGGCGGCCTGCTCGGTTCCGCCATCGTCGGCACCTTCCAGGTGCTGCGCGAGAAATACCATTCCTCGATCATCGCCGAACACCTCAGCAGCCTCGACCCGCTGGTGGCCGGCCGCATCCAGTCAGGCGCCGCCGCCGTCGGCCAGCTGGTGGCCGACCCGGCCGCGCGCACCCGCCAGGGCGTCGCCTCGCTGGCGGCCAGCGCCACGCGCGAAGCCAACATCCTGGCCTACAACGACGTGTTCCTCGTCCTTTCCATCCTGGCCGCCACGGCCGCCGTGTGGATCTTCGTGCACGCGGTCTGGCTGCATTATTTCCCCGCCCCGAAACCCGTGCCGGCAGTGCGGCCGCCCGGGGCGCCGCCGCCACCCGAACCGGTAACAGACTGATATGCCCGAACCATCGACAAGCCCCGTCAACAAACGTTCGCGCCGCATCCTGCTGAGCGCACTCGCCTTCGCCGCCATCGCCCTGGCCGGCGTGCTGATCGTGCTCTATGCCTGGCAGCTGCCGCCTTTCCGCACCACGCTGCAAAGCACCGAGAACGCACTGGTACGCGGGCAGGTGACCATCATCAGCCCGCAGCTGAGCGGCTACGTGGTGGAGGTGCTGGTGCAGGACTTCCAGCCGGTGCGCAAGGGCGAACTCCTGATGCGCATCGACGACCGCATCCCGACCCAGCGGCTGGAACAGGCGCGCGCCGAACTGGCCACCCGCCGCGCCGCGCTCGAGAATTACGCGCAGAGCAATCGCAGCGCGCAGGCGACGATCGCGCAGAACCAGGCGACGCTGGCATCGAGCGAGGCACAGGCGCGCCGCGCCGAGGCCGACCTGCGCCGGGTGGAGGAGCTGGCGGCCGACGGTTCGCTGTCGGCGCGCGAGCGCGATGCCGCACGCGCCACCCGCGCCCAGGCGGTGGCTGCGCGCGACCAGGCCAGGGCGGCGCTCGAGATCGCGCGCCAGAACCTGCGTTCGGTCGGCGTGAGCCGCGCTTCCCTGGAGGCCGCGGTGGCCAATGCCGAAGCCGCGGTGCGGCTGGCCGAGATCGACCTGTCCAATACCCACATCCTGGCGCCGCGCGACGGCCAGCTGGGGCAGGTGACGGTGCGCCAGGGCGCGTTCGTCAACGCCGGCGCCCAGCTCACCGCCCTGGTGCCGAACACGCTCTGGATCATCGCCAACATGAAGGAAACGCAGATGGCCAATGTGCGCCTGGGCCAGCCGGTGAGTTTCACGGTGGACGCGCTCAACAACGCAACCTTACGTGGCCACGTGGAGCGGATATCCCCGGCGACCGGCTCGGAGTTCTCGGTGATCACGCCGGACAATGCGACCGGCAACTTCGTCAAGATCGCGCAGCGCATCCCGGTTCGGATCAGCATCGACCCGAACCAGCCGCTGGCGCAGCGCCTGCGGCCCGGCATGTCGGTGGTGGCGACGATCGACACCGCCCAGGCGAACAAGGAAGCGCGATGAAGAGGGCGGCCTTGCTCGTGGCGCCGCTGGTGCTGGCCGGCTGTGCGATGGCGCCGCAGCCGGCGCCCGCGCCGACCCTGCAGGTGCCGGTTGCCTGGCGCACCGCGCCCGCCGCTGACGCAGCGGTCACGCGCGACTGGTGGAAGCATTTCGGCGACCCGCAACTGGACATGCTGGTGCGGCGCGCCCTCGACAACAACGGCGACCTGCGCATCGCCCGCGCGCGCCTGCAGGAATATGCGGCGCGCGTGCGCATTGCCGGCAGCGCGCAGCAGCCGTCCCTGAACTTCTCGTTTGCGCCGACGCGTGCGCGCGCCATCGGGCCGCTGGGGCAGCCGGTGGAAGTCACTTCTCTTGTAGGGGCCGTGCAGGCGGCCTATGAACTCGACCTGTTCGGGCGCCTGGCCAGTACCACGCAAGCGGCGCGCTTCGACGCCCTGTCGCAGGAAGCGGCCTTGGAAGCGGCCGCCCTGTCGGTGGCCGCGAATACCGCTTCCGGCTACCTCAATTTGCTAGGACTGGATGCCCAGCTGGCGTTGGCACGGCAGACACTGGCCTCGCGCGAGCGTTCGTTCGCGCTGGCGCGGCACCAGTTCGAAGTCGGCTACAGCTCGCGCCTGGAGATGTCGCAGGCCGAGGCCGAGCTGCACGCCACCGCCGGCGTGGTGCCGCAGCTGGAACGCGCGATCGCGCAGCAGGAACAGGCGCTGAACCTGCTGGCAGGCGGCAGCCCCGGGCCGGTGGCACGGGGCGTGCCGCTGCTTGCCCTGCGCATGCCCCTGCCGGCGCCCGGCCTGCCGTCCGAGCTGCTGCGGCGCCGGCCCGACATCGCCCAGGCCGAGCGCGCGGTAGCCGCCGCCGACGCCAGCCTGGCGGC
>NZ_DKJX01000060.1:0-9605 GCF_002454935.1 Massilia sp. UBA6681 | reverse complement strand
CTGCTATAATGCTTTCCCCGGCCGGTTATACCTCAGCTGGATAGAGTACTTGGCTACGAACCAAGGGTTCGTGGTTTCGATTCCTGCCAGCCGCGCCAGAATATGAGGGACCAGATTGAAAAATCTGGTCCTTTTTTTCGTTGTAAGACCCGCAGGCTGTGCCAGGATGCCAATGAGGCTTTGGCAATATGCGAAGCTCCTGCTATAATGCGTGCATCGGGCGGCTGTAGCTCAGCTGGATAGAGTACTTGGCTACGAACCAAGGGGTCGTGGGTTCGATTCCTGCCAGCCGCGCCAACTTTTATAAAATGGCTCAGAAGCGATTCTGGGCCATTTTTCTTTCCGCCATCCCCTCTCGTTTTTCCGACCCGGGTAGGTCTATTCTCCTCGACGCCTGCCTGCGCCCGTGCCGAACCCTCGATCCGCTGCTGAGGTAACTCAGCAAAAACATCCTAAAACGCGCTAACTTTTACGCTTCGTTCATTAAACTGGACTGAAATCGCACGGGCTCAGCGCCGGAAAGCCCCTTCCGTTTCTGTAGGACTGCGCTTACACATTTTCAGCAACTCGAGAATTTTTTTCCACCTATCAACCCCGATTAAACGAGTTCTCCTATGAAGGGAAGCCGCAGAGTATGTCCTCTCAGAAATCTCTTGTTTTGCGGAACATGTAGCACGCATTGAACGTTCAATCACACTTCCACGTGCTTTTTTTTGCCCTTTTGATAGCATGAAGTTCCCCGATACTTGAAACCCAAGCTGCAGGACGCGGCTGATTCTAATGCGAGGAAAGAAATGAAAAAATCTCTGATTGCTGCAATTGTGTTTGCTTCCGCTTCGTTTGGTTCGTCGGCCGTGATGGCCCAGGAGGTCGTCGGCAACTCCCCACAGGCTCTGGAGCTGATCGACAACACCGCCTTCTTCGGCGACACCTTCGCGGCTGACAACGAAGGTAATACCTTTGCTGACCGCTTCACCTTCACCGTCGAAGGTGATATGCCGATGAACCTGGATGCGATCATCTCGTCGATCAGCCGCAGCGAAAGCGAGGGCCTGGACATCACCGCCCTGGCCCTGTATGGCGAAGACGACACGCTCATCACCACCGGTACCTCGCTGATGAGCGGCGCAATGGACGTCTGGAGCATCTCCAGCGACAACCTGGCCGCCGGTAACTACTACCTGCAGGTCAGCGGCAATCTGGTGTCGGATACCGGCGCCTCGTTCGGCGGTGCCGTGATGCTGGCTCCGGTTCCGGAGCCGGAAACCTACGGCATGATGCTGGGCGGCCTCGGTATCCTGGGCTTCCTGGCACGCCGCCGCAAAGCCAAGCAGGCCTGAGCCTCACACCTGCTGAAATAGAACGACGGAAGCGCGCAAGCGCTTCCGTCTTTTTTTCGTCTGTTGAGGTCGGGGGTCAGGTCGGGGGTCAGGTCTGACATTCAGACACGAGCTGAGCAACAAAACAAGGCAATGCTCGAGTCCGTGTCCAGATGTCAGACCTGAGGCCGAAAGAAGGCATGGGCCCCGGCTGCGGGGCCCGCGGGGATCAGGTACGCAGCTTCTTGATGATGCTGCGGTTCCCCAGGATTTCCTCGATCTGTTCGAAACGCACCGGCTTGACCATGTGGTGGTCGAAGCCGGCCTCGAAGGCGAGCTGGCGGTCCTTTTCCTGGCCCCAGCCGGTGACGGCGATCAGCACCGTCATCGAGCCGCAGGCCAGCTTGCGGATCCCGCGCGCCAGGTCGTAGCCCGACATGTGCGGCAGGCCGATGTCCAGGAAGGCGTAATCCGGGCAGAAGCGGGCCGCCGCCGCCAGCGCGTCCGGCCCATTGTGGGTGATGACCACGCTGTGGCCCATGGCGGTGAGCAGCGCGCCGATGCTGTTGACGAAGTCGACGTTGTCGTCCGCCAGCAGGATGCGGTAGGACTCGGTGCTGATGAAGGCGGCCGGCGTCGGCTTGGCGATCGGCTCCGGGTCGACCACGATCGGCAGGCGCACGACGAAACTGCTGCCCTGGCCCAGGCCTTCCGACCTGGCCTCGATGGTCCCGCCGTGCAACTCCACCAGCTTGCGCGCCAGCGACAGGCCGACGCCCAGGCCGGCCACGCTACGCTCCAGGGTCGAATCGACCTGCACGAACATCTCGAACACGGTGTCGAGCATGTCCGGCGCGATGCCGATCCCGGTGTCGGCCACTTCCAGCACCAGGGTGCGGTCCTCGACGCCCGCCTTGAGCGTGACGCGTCCGCCGCGGTTGGTGTACTTGGCGGCGTTGTTCAGGAGATTCGACAGCACCTGGGCCAGGCGCGTCGCGTCGCCGTGCAGGAACACCGGGCGGTCCGGCAGGTCGATCACCAGCTCGTGGCCATGCAGTTCTATATAAGAGCGCACCACCTCGAGGGCGTCGTTGACCACGGCCTTCAGCTCCACCCGGCCCATCTTGATGGTGAACTTGCCGGTGTTGATGCGCGAGACGTCCAGCAGGTCGTCGACCAGGCGCACCATCTGGCGCAGCTGGCGCTCCATGATATCGGTGGCGCGCTGGGTCGCCTGGGCGTCGCCGCTGCGGATGCGCAGGATGTCCAGGCCGGTGCGGATCGGCGCCAGCGGATTGCGCAATTCGTGCGCGAGGGTCGCGAGGAATTCGTCTTTCCTGCGGTCGGCCACGATCAGGGCCTGCTCGGCGCGCTCGCGCACCGTCATTTCGTGTTCCAGCGTGCGGTTGGCCGCCTGCAGCGCGTCCGAGCGGCGCCCGATCTCGGCCAGCATGTCGTTGAAGGCTTCCACCAGCACCCCGATCTCGCCCTTCTCCTTGCCCGGCACGCGCAAGCTGAAGTCGCGCCGCAGCATCACCTGGCGCGCCACGTTGGTCACCGCCTGCAGCGGCCGGGTGATCGAGGCCTGCAGGCGCGAGGCCACCAGGGCCGCGATCACCAGCGCCCCCAGCATCACGCCGCCGAGGATGGCGCCATAGCTGAGCACCCGGTCCAGCAGTCCGAAGCGCGAGCGCAGGTAGACGGTGCCGAGCGGCTCGCCGTTCTCGACGATCGGGCGGAACACCTCCAGTTCGCCGCTCTCCATGCGGTGGCCCGCCGCTTCCGGACGCGCCGGGAAGGATGCTTCCGTGCCCGCCTTGGCATAGGTGGCGAAGCGCTGGCCGCTGTTGGTATAGATGGCGGCGGCCATGATCTGGGGCCGCACCCGCAGCACCGCCAGGCTGCGCTCGGCGGCGCTGCTGTCGTTGAACGACACCGCCGGGGCGGCGACGTCGGCGACGATGTCGGCCTGGGTGCTCAGGTCGTCGATCCAGACGCGCTGGAAGCTGCGCGCGTCGACGACGATCATGGCGATGGCGGCCGTCAGTAGCGCGACGATGGTGGTTGCCACGGCCATCAGGATCAGTTTGCTGCGGACCGAGCCGGTATCGTGCATGCCCATCACGATCCTCCCTTCTGTACCCGGTTCGCCACGGTCAACAGGCGCGAACTGAGCTTCACGTTCTTCTTTTCGGCGGCATCCAGCGAGACGTCGAAGCGCACGCGCTCGTCGACGATGCGGAAGTTGATGACGCTGCCACAGCGCAGGCCCCCGTCGCATTCGGTCACGGTCAGGTAGGCGCCGGGGGCGGCGCGCAGCACGCGGCCGGCCCGTTCGGCGTCGCCGCCTGCCACGAACAGCAGGTGCACCGCCGGCGGCGCCTCGTTCATTGCCACCTGCCGCACCACGATCGGACGTCCGGCGATCATGCGGCCGCTGGCGATGCGCGCCAGTTCGGCGGCCATCTCGTCCGAGCCGACCACGGCGATCGTCAGCGGCCCGTTGGGGTCGGCAAACGCATGCGCCGGAAACTCGGCATAGCCGAGGAATTTATACAGGAAGGCCGCCTTGACGCGGCGCTCGAGCGCCTGGGCGCCGCCCCCTTCCGCCTGCGCGCGCGGCGCCATCCCTGCAGCCGCCGCCAGCAACAGCGGCAATGCGAGCACCCGGCAGGCCAGGCGGCGTCGCATTCGGTCAGGGAGCTTTGTCTTCATTCTTGTCATGGAGCTTTCAGAAACGCAGCGTTGCGCTGGCGAACACATGCCGTTCAGCCAATTGGCGCAGGCCCGCCTCCCCGAACTCGGGATGGCGGACGTGCAGCAGGTTACGGCCCGCAAGGGCCACTTCGACGCCGGGGCCTGCCTGCCACGCCAGGCGTGCGTCGAGTTCATGATAGCCCGGCACGGCCGGCTGCGGCAGGCGCGCGACGCCCCGCAGCAGCAGGTCGGCGCTCAGCCTGGCGCGGAGTTCGTGCGAGGAGCGCAGTTGACAGTAGCTGCGCGGGTCCTTGGTCGCCAGGCCGGCGCGTGCCGAGGCATCCAGGCTGCTGGGGGCCACGCCGGTGTCGATATCCTGCAACACTGCGCCCGCGAACAGGCGCCAGCCGCGCATGGGCTGCCAGCTGGCGCGAGACCGAGGTGACCACGATATCGGCCAGCTGTTCCAGGGAGTAGTCTTCCAGCGCAAGGGCATCCGCTCCTTCCTGCCCCTGCCCGGCGTGCCCGGCCGCAAGCCCGCAGCCTGCGCGCAGCAAAAACAGTGCCGCACAGACGCAGGCTAGCTGGGAAGGTTTTAACATAGTTGCCATCGTAGAACATTTTCACCCGTGCACCAAGCGTGCGCGCCTCCCGCCGGGCCAGCGTCGCAGCCACGCCACGGCCTGGTTGACAAAGCGGGCTCATCAATAATCTTGATGGCGGTCATTTGAAATATAAATTGGACTAATTTGCGGCAATGCAGCATCATGCTTCCTGTCTCCTCTATTCTCCTCCAAGGAAATAGATTCAGCCCGCTTCACAGAAGCGGGCTTTTTTTTTGCCCGGCATGGCTCGCACGGATCGAGACGGCAGTTGGCCTGCATTTGGTGTAGGATGGCCGCCATGTTTTCGTTCCTACAACAGTCTGCCCATGCCTGAACACGATCCGCGCACTGCTAGCTCCTATGACTGGTCTGGAAGCAGCCTGGGCGAACCCGCCCGTTGGCCCGCGCCGCTGCGCGTGGCGGCCGACCTGCTGCTCAACTCCCCCCTGCCGGGATTGCTGGTGTGGGGGCGCGAAACCATCCTGGTGTTCAACGAGGCCTATGCGGCGCTTGCCGGCCTGGGCTGCGGCCGGGTGCCGGGCGGCTCGGTGCCCTCGGTGCTGCCGCCCCCGCTGTCCGCTGCCGCCCCCGCCCTGCAGCAGGCCTGGTCCGGGCAGCCCGGCCTGGTGGCAGGCACGACGCTCAGCTTCCGCCACGCGGACGGCCCGCTCGAACATCGTTGCGACCTGCGCCTGACGCCGCTGCCGGACGGCCACGGCGGCATCGGCGGCATCCATATCCTGCTGGCCCCTCCGGCCGCCGCGCCGGCGGCGCTCGAGACGGAGCCCGAAGACGCCGCGCTGCGCATCCTGGTGGTCGAGGACAACCTCGATTCCCAGTACCTGGTGTGCGAGATGCTCAAGGCCTTCGGCCACGAAGCCGACGGCGTGGCCCATCCGGACGACGCCCTGACCCTGCTGGCCAAGCAGCGCTACCAGGTGCTGTTCTCGGACGTCAGCCTGCCCGGCATGTCGGGCGTGGACCTGGCGCGCCGCGCGCTCGAAGACAATCCGGCGCTGAAGGTGATCTTCGCGTCCGGCTATGGCGATTCGCTGTTGCGCCACCTCGAGTTCCCCTACCTGTCGCTGCAGAAGCCCTACGAGCTGGACCAGCTCCAGGACGCCCTGGCAAAGGTGGCGCGCCAGCCGGCGCACGCCAGGTGAGGCCGATGCCACGTGCCGGCAGGCTTCGGCTGGGCTACAATGGCCCTTACCAGGCCAGGCGCAGCCGTGCGCCCGGCGCCTGCCACCATGCCAGCACTGATGATTCCAACTGAACCGATCGGCAGCATTCCCCGTCCGCCCGAGCTGGTCGCCGCGATCCGCGGCGGCGCCGCGGGAGACAAGCTCGCGCCTCTGCTCGAGGCGGCGGTGCGCGCGACCGTGGCCGAGTTCGAGGCGACCGGGGCGCCCGTCATCAGCGACGGCGAGCAGGGCAAGCTCGAGAACTTCTGGAGCTATCCGGTGCGCGGCGCGGCCAATACCGCGCCGGACGGCTTCCGCATCCCCGTGCATACCGCTTCCGGCCCCACCAGCCACCGCATGCCGCGCCTCACGCACGGCCCCTTCCGCTACCAGTGCTACGCCGACCAGTACCTGCGCGCGGCGCGGCGCCATGCGACCCAGCCGGTCAAGCAGGCCATCATCTCGCCTTCGGCCCTGTCGCTGCTCTACCCGCCCGACGGCTTGGCCGGCTATCCACGCGAGCAATTCCTTGACGACCTGGTACGCGAACACGAGACCGAGATCCGGCGCTGCCTCGAGGCCGGCGCCCACAAGGTGCAGATCGATTTCGCCGAAGGTCCGCTGGCGATGCGGCTCGACCCGAGCGGCGCCCTGCTGGCCAGCTTCGTCCACCTGAACAACATGGCGCTGGCGCGCTTTTCCGCGGCCGAACGCGCCCTGATCGGGCTGCACGTGTCGGCGGCCGGGGTCCGTGCGGCCGCGGGCGGGTCGGATGCCGCGGTCGACTACGCCGAGCTGCTGCCGGCACTGTTCGAGATCCGCGCCGGCAGCTTCTATATCGCGGTGGCCGGGCAGCCCGACCCCGGGCGCGTGCTGCGCATCGCGCGCGACTACGCGCGTCCCGAGCAGCGCGTGTTCGTCGGCGTCGTCGATCCTTTCGAGGCGCGCATCGAGAGCGCCGCGCAGGTGCGCGACCGGGTGCTGCTGGCGGCCCAATACCTCGACCCGCATCGCCTGGGCACGACCGACGACGCCGGCTTCGCTCCCTTCTTCGACGACGACAGCATCAGCCGCGCCACCGCCTTCGCCAAGATACGCGCACGGGTCGAGGGCACGCGCCTGGCAAGCGCACTGCTGGAGGGGGCCGCGTGAGCGACGAACACGAACTCGAGCTGATGCGTTCGGCCGCGCTGCGCAACGCCCAGAGCGTGCTGGCGGCGCGCCAGCGCGCCGAGGAAGAGCTGCTGGGGGCGCAGGAAGCGCTGCGCCGCGCCAACGAGCGCATGGAGAACATGCTCGAGAGCCTGTCCGACGGCTTCTGCGCGGTCGACCGCGAGTGGCGCATCATGTACATCAACGGGCGCGCGCTCGACATGATCGCCCCGCTCGACAAGAGCCGCGCGGGCCTGGTCGGCAAGAACCTGTGGGACGAGTTCGAGGACCTGCACGGCACCTCGGTGGCCGAGGACTGCCGGCGCGCCATGGAGCGGCGCGAGACCGTGGTGCGCGACTTCTATTACATGCGCCTGCAGTGCTGGCTGGAGATGCGCCTGCACCCGTCGCCGGACGGACTGACCCTGTACTTCCAGGACATCACCCAGCGCAAGCTGGACCAGCAGGCCCTGGTCGAGAACAACAACCGCCTGCAGGTGGCGCTGGCGGCCGGGCGCCTGGGCGACTGGCGCTGGGACGCGGCGCTCGACCGCGTGCTCCTCGGGCCGCGCGCGGCCGGCATCCTGGGCCTGCCGGCCGAGACCCCGCTGCCCTGGCCGCAGGTGCGCGCGCGCCTGCATCCCGAGCACCGCATCCAGGTGCGGCGCGCCGTGATCAAGGCCTTCGAGGCGCGGGCCGACCTGAACATCGAGTGCCGGGTCGCGACCGGCGCTTCCGGGAGCCAGGCCGCGCGCTGGGTGGCCCTGGTCGGCCGTCCCGACTACGCCGAACGCAAGGGCCAGGAAACCCTGGTCGGCATGACCGGCGTGGTGCAGGACATCAGCGGCCGCAAGAGCGCCGAAGACACCCTGCGCCAGAGCGAGGAACTGCTGCGCGCGCTGGCCAACACGATCCCGCAGCTGGCCTGGATGGCCGGCACCGACGGCGGCATCGTCTGGTTCAACGACCGCTGGTACGAATACACCGGGCGCACGCCGGAGCAGAGCGTGGGCTGGGGCTGGCAGGACACCATCGACCCCGCCGCCCTGCCCGCGGTGATGGGACGCTGGCGCGAAACCATCCGCAGCGGCGAACCCTTCGAGATGGAATTCCCGCTGCGTGGCGCCGACGGCAGCTACCGCTGGTACCTGACGCGCTTGAGCGCGGTGCGCGACGCCGAAGGACGCGTGGTGCGCTGGTTCGGCACCAATACCGACGTCGACCAGGTCAAGCGCGCCGAACAGGCGCTGCGCGACGAATCGCACGTGCTCGAGCTGCTCAACAATACCGGCAGCATCCTGGCTTCGACCCGCGACCTGCGCTCGCTGCTGCGCGCGGCCACCGAGGCGGCGCTGGGGGTCAGCGGCGCGCGCTTCGGCGCCTTCATCCATTACGGGCAGGAAGGCGACGGCACCCTGTTCTCGATGGTCACGCTGTCGGGCGCGACATCAAGCGAATTCCAGAGTTTCGGCGAAGCGCGCGCCAGCACGCTTTACCCGCCGGCCTTGCGCACCGAGGACCTGGTGCGCATCGACGACATCGCCCAGGACCCGCGCTACGCCGGCAGCGCGCCCCGGTTCGGGCTGCCGGCCGGGCATCCGGCAGCCGCGGAGCCGGAACTGCGCAGCTACATGGCGGTGCCGGTGGCGGCGCGCTCGGGCGAACTGCTCGGCACCATGTTCTTCGGCCACCCGGAACCCGGCGTGTTCACCGAACGTAGCGAGCGCATCGTGCGCGGCATCGCCGCCCAGGCCGCGATCGCGGTCGACAACACCCGGCTGTACGAAGCCACCCGCCGCGCCGCCGAGGAGCGCAAGGTGCTGCTCGAGAACGAACGCGAGGCGCGCGCCGAGGCCGAGCGCAGCAGCCAGATGAAGG
The DNA here is from genome assembly GCF_002454935.1 of Massilia sp. UBA6681. Taxonomy (NCBI): domain Bacteria; kingdom Pseudomonadati; phylum Pseudomonadota; class Betaproteobacteria; order Burkholderiales; family Oxalobacteraceae; genus Massilia; species Massilia sp. UBA6681. Next base: position 770 of record NZ_DKJX01000060.1, on the reverse strand, counting down.
ACGAGTTCCTGGCCACCCTGTCGCACGAGCTGCGCACCCCGCTGTCGGCGATCCTCGGCTGGTCGCAGGTCCTGCGCCGCGGCAGCCGCGACGGCGCCGACCTGCAGCGCGGCCTGCAGACCATTGAACGCAACGCGCGCGCCCAGGCCCAGCTGATCGAAGACCTGCTCGACATGAGCCGCATCACCTCGGGCAAGGTGCTGCTCGACATGCAGGCGATCGCGCCAGCATCCTTCATCGATGCCGCCATCGAGACGGTGCGCCCGGCGGCCGACGCCAAGCACATCGCCATCGAGAAGCACTACCTGGCGCCGGGCGCGCTCGTGGCCGGCGACACCGGCCGGCTGCAACAGGTAATCTGGAACCTGCTGTCGAATGCGATCAAGTTCACCCCGCGCGACGGCCTGGTGGCGGTCGAGGTCAGCGAACGCGATGACGAGCATGGCGCGGGCGGCAAGGTGGTAGCGATCACCGTGCGCGACAACGGCGTCGGGATCCGTCCCGAATTCATCACCCACGTGTTCGAGCGCTTCCGCCAGGAAGACGCGTCGATGACGCGCCGGCATGGCGGCCTGGGCTTGGGATTGTCGATCGTCAAGCACCTGGTCGAGCAGCACGGCGGCACGGTGCGGGCCGAGAGCGCCGGCGAGGGCCTGGGCGCCAGCTTCACGATCGAGCTGCCGCGCGCCGAGGCGCCGGCATTGGGCAGCCGGCCGTCACGCGCAGTGCCCGCGCCCTCACCGGCGCCGGAGCCGCCCGACGGCGCGGTG
>NZ_DKJX01000064.1:385-22966 GCF_002454935.1 Massilia sp. UBA6681 | reverse complement strand
ACCGGCGCCGGGACAGCCGGTGTCGGCACAGGCACCGGCGCGGCCGGGGCAGGCGCGGTTTCAGGCACCACCGGGGCCGGCGGCGTCGCCGGCGGCAACATCGGCACCGGCGAGGTGGTCACCGGCGGCGGCAGGATCACCGGCAGCGGCGCGTTGGCCGGCGTGGTCAGCACCTCGAGCAGGGCCGCGGTTTCCGCGTCCGGATTGCCGGCGAAGTCCGCCGGGCGGTATTTCATCTGGAAGGCCTGCAGCACGGTGCGGGTCTGCTGGTCGAGCATCCCGGTCTGCTGGATCGCGAAGCCGTGGGTGGCCAGCTTGCGCTGGAACCAGAACACGTCCGGCAGGGTCGCGTCGAAGATCGGGCGCACCAGGGCGACGCGGTTCGCGTCCGGCCACAGCACCAGGCCTTCCTGGGCCAGGCGCGCCCACGGGAACAGCGGACCCGGGTCCTGCTTGCGCTGCGGCGCGATGTCGCTGTGGCCGAGCACGTTCTCGGGCGCGATGCCGTGGCGCTGCACGATGTCCTTCAGCAGCGGGATCAGGACATCCATCTGGGACTGCGGGAAGGGGTAGAACAGGCGGCCGCCGTCGGGCGTGGCGGTCCAGCCGGGATTCACGATCTCGATGCCGATCGAGCTGTTGTTCAGCTGCGTGTAGTTCTTCCAGCTCGAGTTGCCGGCATGGTAGGCGGAGCGGTTCTCGTCGACCAGGCGGTAGATGATCGGCTGGGCATGGTTGGTGACCAGGTAGTGGGAGCTCACCTGCTGCTCGGTCAGGATCTTGATCGAGGTCGGGTTGTCGGACACCGTGTAGTGCAGCACCAGGAAGCGCGCGCGGCTCGACTGGCCCTTGGCGGTGTAGGTGGTATCGATCTTCGGGCCGCTTGGCGCGACCGGCGCGGTGGTACAGCCGGCCAGCACGGAAAGAATGATCGGAACGGCGAGAAGGTTCAGGTGTTTCATCGGCGTGGAATCCTGGTGGTGTGCATCTAGTGGGATGGCCCAGCGGCCAGGCGTGCGGCCGCGTAATGGGCGCGCATGCCGGTCTGGCTCAGTATGGTATCGGGCGGCAGCGCCGCGCGCATGGTTTCGACGATCGCCGGGTGCAGTTCGGCGGCGCGGCCGGCCAGGGCCACCGGGCGCGGGCCGAAACGGTTCACCAGCGCCTGCGCCAGCCGGGCCAGTTCGCGGCCCGCTTCGCGCAGGATGGCCGCGGCGGCCGGGTCGCGCTCGGCGGTGGCGGCGACCGCGATCGCCAGCTTGCCGACCTCGCCGCGCTCGCGGCCATAGATGAACTGGCGCGAGAACGACCAGTCCGAGCCGCCCACGTGCTGGAACACGGCGTGCGCCATCGGCGAGGATTCCCAGGCGCCGGGACGCTCGTCCTCGAGGCGCCAGATGTGGCGCAGCGCCTCGCGCGCGATCCAGAAGCCGCCGCCGCCGTCGTCCAGCACCACCCCGCGTCCGCCGGCGCGATGGAAGCCCCCGCCTGCATCGATGAAGGCGCCGATCGAGCCGGTGCCGGAATACACGAGGTAACCCTCTCCCGGCTTGAAGCTGGCGAGGTAGGCGATTTCGATGTCGTTGCTCAGCACCACGGCCCTCGGGTCCAGGCCGAGCAGCGCGCCCAGGCTTTGCTGCAGGGGCCCGCCGTCACCGCCGAAACCGGTCACGCCGGCACGCACCGCCACTGGACGGCCATGCGAGAGCACTGCCTGCGCGATCGCGCCGAAGGTCGCCTGCACGCTCTCGCGCCCTTCGAGGCTGCCCATCTGCAGGGCCGACAGGCCGCCGGCCGTACCTTCGGCGACGATGCGCCCGCCCGGCGCCGCGAGGGCCCAGCGGGTCTGGGTGCCGCCGGCGTCGATGCCGAGGCCGAGATTGTCTTGCAGTTCGTGAGGGTGCATGGCCTGCGAGTGTTCCATATTACGAGGGCTTGCGCCAGGCCTGCACGCGTGCGCCTTCCTTGCCGAGGCGGTTCACCGCGCTCACGAGCACCAGGTCGGCGGCGCCCAGCTTGGCGTCGTCCGGCACGGTCCAGTCGACGCGCGCGGCCGGCGCCACCGAGAAGCGCCACTCGCCGCCATGGCGGGCCCAGATCGCGTACAGCATGTTGGCGCTGCCGGCCTTGAGCCGCAATTGCACGCCATCCTTGCCGCGCTTGGCCGAAACCTGCGGGGTCCCGGGGGCTTCGCTGGCCAGCCAGGGCGTGGCCGGCACCAGCGCCTGGCCCTGGTAGGTGGTGGCGCGCAGCTGGTCGCTGATGCCCTTGCGGTTCTGGGTCAGGGCCGCCATGCTGAAGTGCACGTGGCCGGTCGACAGCGGACGCTGGCGGGTCAGCGCGATCTGGTCCAGGACCTCTTTCGGCTCGTAGGCCAGGGTCGGCGCCGCCGCACCGATGCGGCTGGTGAACAGGCCCGGCCACATGTGGCGGTTCTGCGGGTTCTGCGAGATCCAGTAGTCGAGCAGCACCGGGTAGGACTGGGCGGTCTGGGCGATCGGCCAGTACAGCTGGGGCACGAAATAGTCGAGCCAGCCCTTTTCCAGCCACAGCTCGGCATCCGCGTACAGCTTGTCGTACTGCGAGAAGCCGGAAATGCCCGGCGGGCGGCGGTCCGGACGTCCCATGCCGAAGGGGCTGATGCCAAAGCGCACCCAGCTCTTTTCCTTGTGGATGCCCTTGTACATGGCCTCGATCAGGCGGTTGACGTTGTCGCGGCGCCAGGACGGGCGATCGAGCTTGCCGCCGCCCGCGAGGTAGCGCTCCCAGGCCGGGCCGTCGGGGAAGTCGAGTTCCTTCGTCGCGGGCTTGCCGTTGCCGTCCAGCGCCTGGGCGTTGCCCGCCACTTCCGGCGCCGCGATCGGGTAGGGATAGAAGTAGTCGTCGATGTGCACGCCGTCGATGTCGTAGCGGCGCACCACGTCGAGGATCACGTCCATGGTCTGCTTCGAGGCCGCTTCTTCGCCCGGGTCCATCCACATGAACTTCCCGTAGCGCTTGACCGCGGACGGAATGGTGTTGGTGATGTGGTTCGGCGCCGCGGGCGAGCGTGCGTTGTCGTGGCGCGCGCGGTAGGGGTTGAACCAGGCGTGCAGCTCGAGGCCGCGCGCGTGCGCTTCCTTGATCCAGAACGCGAGCGGGTCGTACCACGGCATGGGCGGCTTGCCCTGGGCGCCGGTCAGGTATTCGGTCCAGGGCTCGATCTTCGACGGATAGATCGCATCGGCCGCCGGACGCACCTGCAGCACGATGGCGTTCAGGTTGAGCGCGACCGCGCGCTCCAGGATGGTAATCGCCTCGGCCTGCTGCTGCACGGCCGGCAAGCCTGGTTTGCTCGGCCAGTCGATGTTGGCCACGGTGGACACCCAGGCGGCGCGGAATTCGCGCGGGGCCGGCGGCGGAATGTCGGCGCCGCCCGCGCCGCCTTCGGGAACGGTCGGCTGCGTGGTGCAGGCGGTGAGGAAACCGCCCATGGTCAGCGCACCAGCCATGCCTGCCATGCCGGCCAGGGTGAACGCACGTTTTTTCAAATCGGGCTTCAAATCCGCTCCTTTGTTCTCTTCTCAAACTTTGACGAACCACCGCTTGCGCCACATGCCGTACGCGATCGCGAACATGCAGGCGTTGAAGAGGATGGCATATAACAACGAGGTGTTGGCGGCGCCCAGCGGCAGCGCCTTGATCGGCGCGTACAACATGCGGCCGAGCGAGAGCTGGCTGCCGTCGGGCTGCGCCAGCTTGATAAAACCGAGCATCTTGGCCACGAAACCCGAGAACGCGAAAATGAACAGCGCGTTCATGCCATAAATGATGAAGGGTTTGGCCCACGCGGCAGCGCGTTCGCGCACGATCGCATGGGGGTTGGCATCGAGCAGCCAGTAGAACATGCCGAAGGCAAGCAGCGCCCAGCCGCTCATCCACAGGCAATAGGATACCGTCCACAGGCTTTTGTTGATCGGCATGAGCACCGCATCCAGGCTCGAGCCCAGGCCCAGCAGGATCAGGCCGGCGAACAGCATCCACGCGGTCTGCTCGACGCGCGGCAGCCTGGCCGCCAGCACGCGGCCGGCGAGCACGCCGAACAGCTGGCTGCACAGGGCGGGGATGGTGCTGAGCAGTCCTTCCGGGTCCCAGGTCTTCGATTGCACCCACATGTGACCGTCCAGCACCATGCGGTCGACCCAGGCGCCGAAATCCTGGCCCGGCTCCAGCACGCCGGCGCCGATGCCCGGCACCGGCACCCACAGCATCAGCACCGTGTACAGCGCCAGCAGGCCGGCGATCACGGCCAGTTGCGCGCGCCAGCCGAGGTAGACCACGAGCGGCGCGGCCAGCAGCGTGCACAGGGCGATGCGCTGCAGGACGCCCGGGATGCGCACGGTCTCGAAATCGAAACGCGGAATCAGGTTGAGCAGGAAGCCGATCAGGAAGATCAGCGCGGCGCGCTTGGCCAGCTTGAGCAGCAGCTGCGGCTTGTCGGCGCCGTTTTCTGCGAGGCGTCCGAGCGACAGCGTCATGGCGACGCCGCCGATGAACAGGAAGAAGGGGAAGATGCAGTCGGTGAAGGTCCAGCCGTGCCACTTGGCGTGGGCCAGCTGCGCATGCAGGTTGCCCCAGTCGCCCGGATTATTCACGAGCACCATGGCGGCGATGGTGAAGCCACGGAAGGCGTCGAGCGAGGTCAGGCGCACGGGTGCGTCGCGCATTGCTGCGTTGTCTCCTTGTTGTTGTTCGTTATACGGGGCCGGCAGCCCCGTGATTTACTTCTTGCCGAACTCGGGGTCGATCTTCACGAGCGCCGCCATGATGAAGGCGGGGATCGTCGACAGGCAGGCCCAGATGAAGAAGTGCTTGTAGCCGAGGTATTCCTGCAGGTCGCCGCTCCACATGCCCGGCACCATCATGCCCAGGGCCATGAAGCCGGTGCAGATCGCGTAGTGGGCGGTCTTGTGCTCGCCTTCGCAGACCATGATCATGTACAGCATCATCGCGGTGAAGCCGAAGCCGTAGCCGAACTGCTCGATCGCCAGCGCGGTGCAGACCACGGCGAAGCTGGTCGGCTGGGTCTGCGACAGGTAGACGAACACCAGGTCCGGCAGGTGGATCGCGAACACCATCACCCACAGGCAGCGTTTCAGGCCCAGGCGCGAGATCAGGTAGCCGCCAGCCAGGCCGCCCAGCGTGAGGAAGGCGATGCCGATGGTGCCGTAGGCGATGCCGTACTGCTCGGTGGTGAGGCCCAGGCCGCCCGCGGCCAGCGGGTCCTTCAGGAAGGGCGCCACCAGCTTCAGGAGCTGGGCTTCGCCCAGGCGGAAGGTCAGGATGAAGCCGAGGATCAGCCAGATGTCGCGCTTGCGGAAGAACAGGGCGAAGGTGGTGAAGAAGTCGCGCAGCGGGTTGCTGGAGCGCGCCACCTTGCGGTCGCTGTCCGGCTTCGGCAGGATGAAGCCGTGCCACAGGAAGGCCCCGAAAAAGAAGGCGGCGAGCACGAAGAACACGATGGCCCAGGCCTGGTTGACGCTGCCCAAGCGGGTGGCCAGGTAGCCGGCCAGCACCACCAGCGGCCCCTGCACCGACAGTGTTGCCAGGCGGTAGAAGGTGGAACGCACGCCGACGAAGGCCGCCTGCTGCTGCTGGCGCAGGCCGAGCATGTAGAAGCCGTCGGCCGAGATGTCATGGGTGGCGGAACTGAAGGCCATCAACCACATCACGGCGAGGCTGGCGATGAAGAAGTTCGGCAGCTGCAGCGACAGGCCCACCGCCACCAGCGAAGCGGCCACGCCCAGCTGCAGCAGCACCGTCCAGCGGCGCTTGGTGCCGAACATGTCGACGATCGGCGACCACAGGGGCTTGATCACCCAGGGCAGGTACAGCAGGCTGGTATAGAAGGCGATGTCGGAGTTCGACACGCCCATGTCCTTGTACATGATGACGGACAGGCTCATCACCACCACATAGGGGATGGCCTGCGAGAAGTACAGGGACGGGATCCAGGACCACGGATTGGGCTGCGACGGGCTGGCGGTGGACGAAGGTTTGTCGAGCGAAGTCTGCATAGGTCTTTCGTGGTCGGCAGGAGCGGCGCACAGGGGTGTGCGCCGGCCAGATTACGCGATGGCTTCGCGCACGCTGCCGTGCGCCGCCTCCAGGAGGGCTTGCGCCTGCTCGACACTGGTTTGTTTGATCAGGGCCACCACCGCGGTCTTGACGTGGTAGCCGCACTGCTCGAGCACCGCCTGCGCGGCGGCTTCGTCGGCGCCGGTGGCGAACACGGTCAGGCGGATGGCGCGTCGCACCAGCTTGGCGTTGGTAGCCTTCAAGTCTACCATCAGGTTGCCATACACCTTGTGTAAACGGACCATCAGCGCGCTCGAGAAGGTGTTCAGCGCGATCTTCTGCGAGGTGCCGGCCTTCAGGCGGGTGGAACCGGAGATGACTTCCGGGCCGGTGTCGAGCGTGATGCCGATCTCGGCATCCTTGGCCACCGGCGCGTCAGGGTTGTTGGCGAAGCCGATGGTCAGGGCGCCGGCCGCGCGCGCGGCTTGCAATGCGCCCAGCACGTAGGGAGTAAAGCCCGACGCGGCGATCAGGAGCACGACGTCGTTGGCGTTGACATCGACCTGCTTCAGGTCGGCCGCGCCCTGCTCGAAGTCGTCCTCCGCGCCTTCGACCGCGACGAACATCGCTTGCTGGCCGCCGGCCAGCAGCGCCACCGCGCGCTCGTGCGGCCAGGAGAAGGTCGGGTACAGCTCGACGCTGTCGAGCACGCCGAGGCGGCCGGAAGTGCCGGCGCCGACGTAGATCAGGCGCCCGCCCGCTTCCACGCGCGGCAGCGCGGCGGTGACGGCGGCGGCAATGCGCGGCGCGGCGGCGCGCACGGCGTTGACCGCATTGAGCTGGTCGTCGACCAGGACGTTGACCAGCTCCACGGTCGGGTACTGGTCGAGGGAAGCGTGGTCCTGGGCCGGGGTTTCGGTTTTCAGCATGCCGTGTCTTCTTGGTGCAAAGTAGTCGATGAAACCAGTGTAATACCAATTACGGCGGGTGGCTTATGAAAGCTGCGCCTTTCATCATGCCGAAAAGTTATGCTGGGCGCCTGAGCTCCGCGACGAAATCGTAGTGATCACTTAGACAATACGAGTGCGTCAGCTCCACCGGCTCGCCCGATTCCAGATAGCCGACGCGGGTGATGAACAGGACCGCGCGGCCTTCCGGTACGTCCAGGCGCGCCGCCAGCTCGGCGGACGCGTTCATCGCGCGCAGGTGCTGCAGCGCGCGCACCGGCATGTGCCCGGTCTTGGCCAGGTGGGCATACAGCGAGCCGCCGACGTTCTCGGGACGCGGCAGCACGGTGGCCGGGATCACGCTGACTTCATACGCCATCACCACCTCGTCGGCCAGGCGCAGGCGCTCGAGGCGCGCCACCCGCGTGCCCGGGGACAAACCCAGCGACAGCTGCTCGTCGGCGTCGGCCAGCACGACCTCGCGGCGCAGCCAGTGGCTGCTGGGCGTATAGCCGCGCTGCTGGAGCTGCTCGGAAAAGCTCGACAGGTCCGACAAGGGCTGCTCGATGCGCGGCGCGATGTAGTTGCCGGAGCCGCGCCGGCGCACCACCAGGCCCTGGTCGACCAGCTGGTCGATCGCCTTGCGCGCGGTAACGCGCGAGACGTCGAGCTGCTCGGACAGCGTGCGTTCGGAAGGCAGGGCCTGGTCGGCCTGGTAGCGGCCGTCGCGCACGTCTTGCGCGAGCTTGCGCGCCAGCTGCATGTACAGCGGCGAGTTGTCGGTCAGGTCGACCTGGAAGGCGGGGGTGCTAGTCGTCATCGGCGGCATGCTCAGGGGGTTGAACAAAGTGTAATGGCAACACCTGTTCCCGGCACAATGCGATCCATGAAAAAGCTTTGTATATGCATGCACTTCTCTCATAGGCATACCACTTGAGACCAATATAAAACGGTTATGCCAAGGCCACGGCTATTCATTTGGCAATCCTTCCTGTCACTCCGTATGCTCAACCAAAGGTTCACATATTTCACAAATAACAAAAGACGAAGGAGACCGGGATGAACGAGCGCAGGCGCAGCTTGCTGGGCATGGCCCTGCTGGGCGCGGTCGAGCCGCTGTTCGCGGCGCCGGCTTCTCCTGCGGCCACGCCGCTCCTGACCGCCGCGGCGCGCCAGGCGCTCGACGCCGAACTGGCGGCCATCGTCGACGATCCGGCGATGCAGCTGGCCAGCCTGTCGGTCGTCGCCATCCGCGCCGGCCAGCCGGTGTATGAACAGGCTTTCGGGCGCCGCTATATCGGTAACGGCGCACTGCCCGACAAGCCGGCCACGCCCGCCACCCTGTACCGCATCGCCTCGATCTCCAAGATGATGACCACCCTGGGCCTGATGCGACTTAGCGAAGCGGGCCGCATCGACCTCGAGGCCGACGTGTCGGGCTACCTGGGCTTCAGCCTGCGCAACCCGCATTTCCCCCAGCGCGTCATCACGCTGCGCAGCCTGCTCACCCACACCTCCTCGCTGCGCGACGAAGGCGGCTATTCCTGGCCGTTCGCCACTGCCCTGAAGGACGTGCTGGTGCCGGGCGCTCCCCTGTACGGCGAAGGAAAGATGTGGTCCACCCACGCCGGCCCGGGCGAGTACTTCACCTACTGCAACCTCGGCTGGGGCGTGATCGGCACCGCGATGGAACGCGTGACGGGCGAGCGCTTCGACCTCCTGATGCAGCGCCTGCTGCTGCAGCCGCTCGGCATTGTGGCGGGCTACAACCCGTCGGCGCTGCCGCCAGCGGCGCTCGAGAACCTGGCGACGCTGTACCGCAAGCGCACGGTCGACACCGAAGTCTGGAACGCGAACGGCCCCTGGATTGCCCAGGTCGACGATTATTCGGCCAAGCCCCCGGTTCCTCCCGCCGGCATCGCCGGCTACGTCCCCGGCGCCAACGCCACACCCTTCAGCCCGACCGGCGGCCTGCGCATCTCGGCGCGCGACATGGGCGTGGTCATGCGGATGCTGATGAACGGCGGCGTGCATGGCAACACGCGGCTGTTCCAGCGCGCCACGCTCGAGCGCATGTTCGCGCGCCACTGGACCATCGACGACAAGGGCGGCAACGGCGATTCGCTGAACGGTTTCTTCCCTGCCTGGGGCCTGGGCAACGCCCATTTCCCGGACCGACCCGGCACCGGACTGGTCGAAGGCGGCGGCTTCGATGCGGTCGGCCACTCGGGCGACGCATATGGCCTGATTTCGGTCTTCGCAGCCGACCTGGCGCGCGGCAATGGCCTGGTCATGCTGGCAGGAGGCTGTTCGGCCGATCCGGAACTGCAGAAAGGACGCTATTCGGCGCGGGCCCGCTTCGAGGAGCGCATCCTCAGCGCGCTGCACCGCCGCGCCATCGTCGGCCAACAGGCGGCAACATGATATCAACGCATCCCTATATAAGCCGGTTATGGCGCTCGACGCGACTTTCATTGGCCGCTGCGCCGGCCAGCGCATAAGCTCCACACCCACGCTAAAAAGAAGAGTTTAGAATGCAGCAAATCATCGTCATCGGCGGCGGCGTGGTCGGTTTGACCTCGGCCTGGTGGCTGGCGGAAGCCGGCTACCGCGTCAGCCTCCTCGAACGCGCACCAGGCGTCGGCAGCGGCTCCAGCTACGGCAATGGCGGCCAGCTCAGCTACCGCTACGTGTCGCCGCTGGCCGACGAGGGCGTGCCGCTGAAGGCCCTGCAGTGGATGTTCCAGGACACCGGGCCGCTGCACTTCCGACCCGAGGCCGACCTGCGCCAGTACCGCTGGCTGGCCAGCTTCCTCGCGCACTGCCGCGCCGACGTCAATCGCAAGACCACGGCCAAGCTCCTGGAACTGGGCGAGCTCTCGCGCCAGGGCATGAAGCAGCTCGAAGTCACCGTGCCGCTCGATGAATTCGATTGGCGCGACGCCGGTAAGCTGGTGGTCTACCGCTCGCGCGAGGTGTTCGAGAAGGCAGCCGGCAAGCCGGGCGCCGGCGAGATCTGGTCCGCCAGCGAGTGCGCCGCGCGCGAACCGGCCCTGGCGGCGGCCGAGCCGCTGCTGGCCGGCGGCATCTACAACAGCGGCGAAGCGGTGGCCGACTGCCATGCCTTCTGCCTGGCGCTGGCCGCGCGCCTGCGCGAGCATCCGCATTTCGACGGCTTCATCCACGCCGAGGCGCGCCGCCTGGTGGCAAGCAAAGGCCGCATCACCGGCATCGAGACGGACCAGGGCATGCTCCAGGCCGACAGCTACGTGCTGGCGGCCGGCATCCAGAGCCGCACCCTCTCGGACACGGTCGGGATCTCGCTGCCGCTCTACCCGCTCAAGGGCTACAGCCTGACGGCGCCGATCCGCGCCGACGACGTGGCGCCGGAAATCAGCGTCACCGACTTCGAGCGCAAGGTGCTGTACGCCCGCATCGGCGACAAGCTGCGCGTGGCAGCCATGGTCGACATGGTGGGCGAAGACCTGAGCCACAATCCCAAGCGCGTCGAGGGCCTGACGCGCCAGGTGAAGGAAACCATGCCGCGCGCGGCGGACTATTCGCAGCTCTCGGTCTGGGCCGGCCTGCGTCCCGCCACCCCGAGCAGCGCCCCGATCATCGGCGCCACCCCCTACGGCAATTTGTGGCTGAACGTGGGCCATGGCCCGCTGGGCTTTACTTTCGCCTGCGGCAGCGCCAGCCTGCTGGCCGGCGCGATAAAAGGCGAGGCGCCGCCCTTCTCCCTGGATGGGCTGACCCTGCGCGGCTGACCCGCCACGCATACCGATCGGCCGTCTCCACCGTCGAAATGGCGGATAATGACGGCCATGTCCAAAACGACCACTCCTGGAGCCTGCCCCTGCGGCGGGCCGTCCCTTGGCGCCTGCTGCGGCCCGTTCATTGCCGGCGAAGCCCTGCCGCCCACGGCCGAGGCCCTGATGCGCTCGCGCTATACCGCGTATACCCTGAAGAACGAGCCCTATCTGCTTGCTACCTGGCATCCTACGACCCGTCCTGCAGAACCCATCATCGATGACAAGGAACCAATCCGATGGCTGGGGCTTGAGGTAAAATCTGCTTTACGTTTACGTCAACGTAAAGTAAATTCACCGGACGATCCAGACAGCGATACCGTGGAATTCGTCGCCCGCTTCAAGGTAGGCGGACGCGCGCACCGGCTCCATGAAGTGAGCCGTTTCCTGCGCGAACCTGACTCCGAAACCGGGGAGAAGCGCTGGTATTACCTGGACGGCAGTTTCCCAAAATAGAGACATAGAGGACGGCAATGCCCCAGATCGAGAGCAAACTGAACCCGCGCGGCGAGGACTTCAAGGCCAACGCCGCGGCCATGCAGGCCATCGTCGACGACTTGCGCGCGAAAGTGGCGCAGATGGCGCAAGGCGGCGGCGAAGCGGCGAGCGCCAAACACGTCGCGCGCGGCAAGCTGCTGCCGCGCGACCGCGTGCAGATGCTGCTGGATCCGGGCACGCCCTTCCTCGAGTTCTCCCAGCTGGCCGCCTACGAGATGTACGAGGGCGCGGCACCAAGCGCCGGCATCATCACCGGAATCGGCCGCGTCGCCGGCCAGGAAGTCGTGATCGTCTGTAACGACGCCACCGTCAAGGGCGGCACCTACTACCCGATGACGGTGAAAAAACACCTGCGCGCCCAGGAGATCGCCGAGCAGAACCACCTGCCCTGCATCTACCTGGTCGACTCGGGCGGCGCCAACCTGCCGAACCAGGATGACGTGTTCCCGGACCGCGATCACTTCGGCCGCATCTTCTACAACCAGGCGAATCTGTCGGCCAAGGGCATCCCGCAGATCGCCGTGGTGATGGGTTCCTGCACCGCCGGCGGCGCCTACGTGCCGGCCATGAGCGACGAATCGATCATCGTCAAGGAACAGGGCACCATCTTCCTGGGCGGCCCGCCGCTCGTGAAAGCGGCGACCGGCGAAGTCGTCACCGCCGAAGACCTGGGCGGCGGCGACGTCCACACCCGCCTGTCGGGCGTGGCCGACCACCTGGCCCAGAACGATCTGCACGCGCTGTCGCTGGCCCGCACCATCGTGTCGAACCTGAACCGCGTCAAGCCGGTGCAGGGCGCGCTGCGTGAAAGCGTGGAGCCGAAATATGCGCCGGAAGAGCTGTACGGCGTGATTCCCGTCGACACCCGCAAGCCCTTCGATGTGCGCGAAGTGATCGCGCGCGTGGTCGACGGCAGCGAATTCGACGAGTTCAAGGCGCGCTACGGCACCACGCTGGTGTGCGGCTTTGCCCACATCTACGGCATGAAGGTCGGCATCATCGCCAACAACGGCATCCTGTTCTCGGAGTCGGCACTCAAGGGCGCCCACTTCATCGAGCTGTGCTGCCAGCGCAAGATTCCGCTGGTGTTCCTGCAAAATATCACCGGCTTCATGGTCGGCCGCAAGTACGAAAACGAAGGCATCGCCCGCAACGGCGCCAAGATGGTTACGGCCGTCGCCACCGCCTCGGTGCCGAAGTTCACCGTCATCATCGGCGGGTCCTTCGGCGCCGGCAACTACGGCATGTGCGGCCGCGCTTTCTCGCCGCGCTTCCTGTGGATGTGGCCGAACGCGCGCATCTCGGTAATGGGCGGCGACCAGGCGGCATCCGTGCTGGCGACAGTCAAGCGCGACGGCATCGAAGGCAAGGGCGGCCAGTGGTCGAGCGAGGAAGAAGCGGCCTTCAAGCAGCCGATCAAGGAGCAGTACGAGCACCAGGGCCACCCCTACTACGCCTCGGCGCGCCTGTGGGACGACGGCGTCATCGATCCGGCCGACACCCGTACCGTGCTGGGCCTGGGCCTCTCGGCCGCGCTGAATGCGCCGATCGAGGAAACGAAATTCGGCGTGTTCCGGATGTAAAGGGAACTTGACATGACATACCAGACCCTCACCGTCTCCATCGACGACAAGGTGGCCGCCGTCACCCTCAACCGCCCGGACCTGCGCAACGCCTTCAACGAGCACGCCATCGCCGAACTGGCGCTGGCCTTCGATGAACTCGGTCGCAACGAGCAGGTGCGCGCCATCGTGCTGGCCGCGAACGGCCCGGCCTTCTGCGCCGGCGCCGACCTGAACTGGATGAAGAAGATGGCCGGCTACTCGCACAGCGAGAACCAGCAGGACGCCGCGCGCCTGGCCGACATGCTGCGCACCATCTACCTGTGCCCGAAACCGACCGTCGCCAAGGTGCAGGGCGACTGCTACGCCGGCGGCATGGGCCTGGTCGCGGCCTGCGACATCGTGGTCGCCAGCGAGGTGGCGCACTTCTGCCTGTCCGAAGTGAAGCTGGGCCTGATCCCGGCGACCATCTCGCCCTACGTCATCAAGGCCATGGGCGAACAGGCCTCGCGCCGCTACTTCCTCACCGCCGAGCGTTTCGATGCGCTCGAGGCCCGGCGCATCGGCTTCGCCCACGAAGTCGTGGCGCTTGACGCGCTGGACGCCACCGTGGCCGGCATCGTGAAGTGCCTGGTGTCGAACAGCCCGAACGCCGTGCGTGAAGCGAAGACGCTGGTGCGCGACGTCGTGGGCCAGCCGGTCGACGACGCACTGCTGGCGGACACCGCCAACCGTATCGCGGAAATCCGCGCGTCGCTCGAGGGCCGTGAAGGCGTGGCCTCCTTCCTCGAGAAGCGCAAGCCGACTTGGCTGAACTGAGTTTTACGTATCAAGTATTGGATCGATTGTGAAGCAGCAAACCTCTTCCGACTGGATCGCACGCAGCCTGCGCAGCGTGTGGCACCCCTGCACCCAGATGCAGCACCACGAAGAGGTGCCGCTGATCGCGGTCAGCCATGGCAAGGGTCCGTGGCTGTATGACCACGAAGGCCGGCGCTACCTGGACGGCATCAGTTCCTGGTGGGTCAACCTGTTCGGCCACGCCAACCCGCGCATCAATGCGGCGCTGAAGGACCAGCTGGACAAGCTGGAACACGCGATGCTGGCCGGTTTCACCCACGAGCCCGTGATCGAGCTGTCGGAAAAGCTGGCCGCCCTCACCGGCCACAACCTCGGCCACGCCTTCTATGCGTCCGACGGCGCTTCGGCGGTCGAGATCGCGATGAAGATGAGCTTCCACGCCTGGCGCAACGCCGGCCATTCCTCCAAGCAGGAATTCGTTTGCCTGCAGGGCAGCTACCACGGCGAGACCATCGGGGCGCTGGCCGTCACCGACGTGCCGCTGTTCAAGGATGCCTACGGCCCGCTGCTGCGCGCCTCGCACGTGGTGCCGGCGCCGGATGCGCGCAACGCGCTCGAAGGCGAGTCTGCGCAGGACGTGGCCAAACGCGCCATCGCTGACGTCCGCACCCTGTTCGAGGAACGTGGCGACAGGATCGCCGCCATCATCGTCGAGCCGCTGGTGCAGTGCGCGACCGGCATGGCGATGTATGACCCGCTCTACCTGGAACTGCTGCGCGAGCTGTGCGACCAGCACCACGTGCACCTGATCGCCGACGAAATCGCGGTCGGCTGCGGGCGCACCGGCACCTTCTTCGCCTGCGAACAGGCTGCCATCTGGCCGGACTTCCTGTGCCTGTCCAAGGGCATCAGCGGCGGCTACCTGCCGCTCTCGCTGGTGCTCACCAGCGACGCCATCTACCAGGCCTTCTACAGCGAAGACATCACGCGCGGCTTCCTGCATTCGCATTCCTACACCGGCAACCCGCTGGCCTGCCGCGCGGCCCTGGCCACGCTCGAGATCTTCGAGGACGACGACGTATTGAACCGCAACCGCGAGCTGGCCACGGAGCTGACCATCGCCCTGGCCCCGCTGGCCGAGCACGAGCGCGTGCGCCACTTCCGCCAGCGCGGCATGATCTTCGCCTTCGATGCGGTGGAGCCGGACCCGGCACGCGCCTCGACCTTCGCGCGCCGCTTCTTCAGCACGGCGGTGGAGAACGAACTGCTGCTGCGCCCGATCGGCCGCACGGTCTACCTGATGCCGCCCTACGTGCTGGACGACGAGGACGTCGCCGGCCTGGCCGCGCGCACGCAGAAGGTGTTTGAATCGGTGATCGCGGGTTGAATATGGATCTGATCGCAGGAATCGACCGCAAACTCGACGCGCTGGCAGCGCAAAGCCTGACGCGCCGCCGCCGCGTGACCGACGGCGCCAGCAGCCCGCGCCAGGTGGTCGACGGCCGCGAGATGCTGGCCTTCTGCAGCAACGACTACCTGGGCCTGGCGGCGCATCCGGCCATCGTCACGGCGCTGCGCGAAGGCGCAGACCGCTACGGCGCCGGTAGCGGCGCTTCGCACCTCGTCAGTGGCCACAGCCGCGCCCATGCACTGCTCGAGCAGCGCTTCGGCGAGTGGATGGCGCCTTACATCGACAATGCGCGTGCCCTCTACCTGTGCACCGGCTACATGGCCAACCTTGCGGTGCTGACCGCACTGGGGGCGGACGCCGATGCGCAGATCTTCTCGGAAGCGCTCAACCACGCCTCGCTGATCGACGGCGCCCGCCTGGCCAAGGCGAATGTCTCGGTCTATCCGCATGGCGATGTCGATAAACTGGAACAGCAGCTAGGCGCCAGCACGGCCGGCACCAGGATCGTCGTCACCGACAGCGTGTTCAGCATGGACGGCAACCTGGCGCCGCTGCCCCAGCTGCTGGCGCTGTGCGAACGCCACGGGGCCTGGCTGGTGGTGGACGATGCCCACGGCTTCGGCGTGCTGGGACAACATGGCCGCGGCGCGCTCGAACACTTCGCCTTGCGTTCCCCGAACCTGGTCTACATCGGCACGCTCGGCAAGGCCGCCGGCGTGGGTGGCGCCTTCGTTGCGGCGCACGCCAGCGTGATCGAGCTGCTGGTACAGCGCGCCCGCCCCTATATCTACACCACGGCCGCGCCGCCGGCGCTGGCGCATGCGCTGCAGGCCAGCCTTGATATCATCGGCGGCGACGAAGGCGTGCGGCGCCGCAGCCACCTGGCCGCGCTGGTGGCGCAGCTGCGCGATGCGCTGCGCCTGCAGCGCTGGCAGCTGGTGCCGTCCCATACCGCGATCCAGCCGATCATTATCGGCAGCAACAAAGACGCGCTGCGCGTGGCCGCCGGCCTGCACGAACAGGGCCTGTGGGTGCCGGCGATCCGTCCGCCGACCGTAGCGCCGGGCACGGCGCGCCTGCGCGTGACCTTGTCGGCCGCGCACAGCCACGAAGAAGTGGCAAGGCTGGCACGCGCACTGAACGAACTGGGAAGGGCCACCGCATGAAGAACCTGAACGAACCAGACCAGCCGGTCGCCTTGACGCCGGTGCTCACGGTGCCGGGCAGCGCCGGCGCCGCGGTCGCCACGGAAGCGCCAGCCGAGCCGCAGCCGGAAGCGCTGCCGCTGGACGCCGTGCCCTCGCGCTTCTGCTGCTTCGTCACCGGCACCGATACCGAGATCGGCAAGACCCTGGTCTCCGCCGCGATCCTGCACAAGCTGGCGTCGAGCGGGCGCCGCGCCTGCGGCATGAAGCCGGTCGCGGCCGGCGCCGAGATGCGTGACGGCGAACTGCACAACGAGGACGCCGACATGCTGCGCGCGGCCGGCAACGTGCACCTGCCAAGCAGCATCACCACGCCCTTCATGCTGAAGGAGCCGGCGGCGCCGCACATCGCCGCCGCGCTGGAAGGCGTCACCATCGAACCGGTGCCGATCCTGGCTGCCTACACCGAGATCCACGCGGCCTCGGACGCCGTCGTGGTCGAAGGCGTCGGCGGCTTCCGCGTGCCATTCAACGACGATTTCGACAGTGCCGACCTGGCCACGCAACTGAACCTGCCGGTGATCCTGGTGGTGGGCATGCGCCTGGGCTGCATCAGCCATGCGCTGCTGACCGTGGAGGCCATCGTATCCCGAGGCTTGGTGCTGGCCGGCTGGGTCGCCAACACGGTCGACCCGGACATGCGCTTCGAGCGCGAAAACATCGACGCGCTGGAACAACGCATTCCGGCGCCGCTGCTGGGCCACGTGCCCCGCCTGCAAGACCCGACGGCGCAAGCCGCCGCAGAATATATCGACCTCGCGGGACTGCCGGGCTGGCATTCCCCGCGCGTCCAGACTTAAGGAAAACCGAGATGTCCCAAACTAACACCGTCGCCCTCCACCGTCCTGTCGCCATCAAGCAGGCCGAGAACGCCACCTGGCCGCTGGCCGACGTGCTGGCCCTGTTCGAGCTGCCCTTCAATGAGCTGATGCACCGCGCCCAGACCGCGCACCGCGCCAACTTCCCGGAAGGCGACGTCGAACTGGCCACCCTGCTGTCGATCAAGACCGGCGGCTGCGAAGAAGACTGCGGCTACTGCCCGCAGGCCGCGCGCTACGACACCGGCGTGGAAGCCAAGAAGATCCTCGACCTCGACACCGTGCTGAGTGCTGCGCGCGAAGCCAAGGCCAACGGCGCGACCCGCTTCTGCATGGGCGCGGCATGGCGCAGCCCGAAGGAGCGCGACATGGAGAAGGTCGAAACCATGGTGCGCGAAGTGAAGGCGCTCGGCATGGAAACCTGCGCCACCCTCGGCATGCTCGAAGAGGGCCAGGCCGAACAGCTCAAGAAAGCGGGCCTGGACTACTACAACCACAACATCGACACTGCGCCGGATTTTTATAACAACGTGATCTCCACCCGCGAGTACCAGGACCGCCTGGACACGCTCGGCCGCGTGCGCAGCGCCGGCCTGAAGGTCTGCTGCGGCGGCATCGTGGGCATGGGCGAAACGCGCGAGCAGCGCGCCGGCCTGATCGCCCAGCTGGCCAACCTGAACCCCTATCCGGAGTCGGTGCCGGTCAACCACCTGGTGCAGGTCGAAGGTACCCCGCTGCACGGCGTCGAGAAGCTCGACCCGATCGAATTCGTGCGCACCATCGCGGTGGCGCGCATCACCATGCCGCAGGCGCGCGTGCGCCTGTCCGCCGGCCGCCGCGAGCTGGGCGAGGCGGTGCAGGCGATGTGCTTCATGGCCGGCGCCAACTCGATCTTCTACGGCGACAAGCTGCTCACCACCGGCAACCCGGAGGCGGACGACGACCGCGTGCTGCTCGAGAAGCTGGGTCTGAAGACGCGCGCCGCGACGCTGGATTCGGCGCCGAAGGCTGCCTGCGGCTGCTGATGCACCGCGGCCGGGGAGACACGGCCGCAACCAACCAATTCGAACAACCAGAAGCGAAAGACAAACGCATGTTCACCAAAATCCTCATCGCCAACCGTGGCGAAATCGCCTGCCGTGTCGCCGCCACCGCGCGCCGCATGGGTATCCGCACCGTCGCCGTCTACTCGGAAGCCGATGCGGGCTCGAAGCACGTGGCGGTCTGCGATGAGGCGGTCCTGATCGGCGCAGCAGCCGCCAAGGACAGCTACCTGCGCGGCCAGAAGATCATCGAGGTGGCCAAGGCCCTGGGGGCCCAGGCGATCCACCCGGGCTACGGCTTCCTGTCCGAGAACGCGGAGTTTGCCGAAGCCGTGCAGGCCGCCGGCCTGGTGTTCATCGGCCCGCCGGGTTCCTCGATGCGCGCGATGGGCTCGAAGTCGGCCGCCAAGCAGCTGATGGAGGGCGCCAACGTGCCCCTGGTGCCGGGCTACCACGGCGACAACCAGGATCCGGCTTTTCTGCGCGAGCAGGCCGACCGCATCGGCTACCCGGTGCTGCTCAAGGCCAGTGCCGGCGGCGGCGGCAAGGGCATGCGCGTGGTCGAGCGCTCGGAAGACTTCGAAGCCGCGCTGGCTTCGTGCAAGCGCGAAGCGATCAGCTCCTTCGGCGACGACAAGGTGCTGGTCGAGAAATACCTGATCCGCCCGCGCCACATCGAGATCCAGGTGTTCGCCGACACCCATGGCAACTGCGTCTACCTGCACGAGCGCGACTGCTCGGTGCAGCGCCGCCACCAGAAGGTGCTGGAAGAAGCGCCGGCCCCTGGCATGACCGGGGACCGCCGCGCCGCCATGGGCGAAGCGGCCGTGAATGCCGCGCGCGCGGTCGGCTACGTGGGCGCCGGCACGGTGGAATTCATCGCCAACCAGGACGGCTCCTTCTACTTCATGGAGATGAACACCCGCCTGCAGGTGGAGCACCCGGTCACCGAAATGATCACCGGCACCGACCTGGTCGAATGGCAGCTGCGCGTGGCCTTCGGCGAGCCGCTGCCGAAGAAGCAGCATGAACTGGCGATCCACGGCCATGCGATCGAGGCGCGCATCTACGCCGAGAATCCGGAAAAAGGCTTCCTGCCGTCGATCGGCACGCTGCGCCACATGGACACCCCGCAAGCGGTCGAATTCCAGCTGGGCGCCGACGGCACGAATCCGGCCGCAGTGCGCGTGGACTCGGGCGTGCGCGAAGGCGATGCGATTTCGCCCTTCTACGACCCGATGATTGCCAAGCTGATCGTCTGGGGCGCCGACCGCACCCAGGCCCTGGCGCGCCTGTCGCAGGCCCTTGCCGAATTCCAGATCGTCGGCCTGGCGACCAACATCGCCTTCCTGAAGCGCCTGGTCGAGGGCGAAGCCTTCTCGACGGCCGACCTGGACACCGGCCTGATCGACCGCCACGGCGAAACGCTGTTCCCGGCCCCTGGCGCCGCGCCGCTGGGCGCCCTGGCCCTGGCCGCGCTGGCGCTCAGCAGCGGCGAAACCGTGCGCGGCGCGGTCAACCCGGCCGATCCGTGGGCACAGGCACGCGGCTGGCGCATGAACAGCGCCTACCGCCGCGTGCTCTCCTTTGCCGATGAGTTCAGCGGCGACAAGGGCTGCCAGGTCGGTTTGACCTATGGCGCCCACGGCTGGGACATCGACGCGGGCGGCGAGCGCCAGCCCCTGGCGCTGGTGCGCCACGAAGGCGCCGAGCTGAGCATCCGCCTGGGCGAGACCTCGCTGCACGGCAGCGTGCGCCGCGACGGCGATCTGTTCCACGTGTTCACTGGCGGCCGTCATTACACCCTGTCGTACAATGACCCGATGGCGCATGCCGGCGAACACGAGGCTGCGGGCGGGCGCCTGACCGCGCCGATGCCGGGTAAAGTGGTGGCGGTGCTGGCCTCGTCCGGCAAGGAAGTGAAGAAGGGCGAGCCGCTGGTCATCATGGAAGCAATGAAAATGGAGCACACGATTTCCGCGCCGAGCGACGGCCTGGTGGAAGAAGTGCTGTACCAGGTCGGCGACCAGGTGGCGGATGGCGCGCCGCTGCTGGCTTTCAAGGCGGCGGCGTAATACCAATACAAGAATAAAGAAGGGGGGAGACCATGCGCATACTCCTGTTCCGTGGAGACGGCGTGATCGAGCCATGGGTGCGCGAATTCGCTGCCCTCATGCCGCAGGCGGAGACCGTCGCATGGAAAGAAGGCGCCGCCCTGCCGCCCTGCGACTACGCGGTGGTATGGAGCCCCACGCCGGCCCTGCTGGACCAGCTCGCGCACGTGCGCGCGATCTTCCTGATGGGCGCCGGCGTCGACGCCCTGCTCAAGCTGGGCGATGCGCTGCCGCCGGTGCCGATCGTGCGCCTGGGCGACGCCGGCATGGGCGTGCAGATGGCGGAATACGTGGCCCATGCGGTGTTGCGCTATTACCGCCACTTCGACGACTACGAACAGCAGGCGCGCCACGGCGTCTGGGACCCGCTGCCGCTCACGCCCAAGGAAGAGTTCGCGGTCGGGATCATGGGCCTGGGCAGGCTCGGCCTGCCGGTGGTCGAGGCGATGCGCCTGTTCGGCTTCCCGGTGCGCGGCTGGAGCCGCACGCCCAAGGACATTCCCGGCGTCGAATGCTTCTACGCTGAGGAAGGGCTGGAGCCTTTCCTGCGCGGGACCAAGGTGCTGGTGTGCATGCTGCCGCTCACGCCCGAGACGGCCAACCTGCTCGACCGCCACAACCTGGGCAAGCTGCAGCAGGGCGCCTATCTCATCAACGTCTCGCGCGGCGCCATCCTGGCCGAGCCCGACCTGATGACCCTGATCCGCTCCGGCCAGATCGCCGGCGCCACGCTGGATGTGTTCCGGCACGAGCCGCTGCCGGCGCCGCACCCGTTCTGGAACGAGCCGCGCATCAGCATCACCCCGCATATCTCGGCGCTTACCGTGCGCCATGACGCCGTGCGCCAGATCGCCGACAAGATCGCGAAGCTGGAGAGCGGCCAACCCGTCGACGACATCGTCGACCGCGATCTAGGATACTGAAAGATGAATGTGCAAATGCGCCAGCAAGCCAGCCTGCCGAAGAAGGTAAAAATTGTCGAAGTGGGGCCGCGCGACGGCCTGCAGAACGAGAAGGAAGCGCTGTCCGCCGAGGTGAAGATCGAGCTGGTGAACCGCCTGGCGCGCGCGGGCTTCCCCAACGTCGAGGCGGCTTCTTTTGTGTCGCCCAAGTGGGTGCCGCAGATGGCCACCAGTGCAGAAGTCATGGCCGGCATCGAGCGCCTGCCGGGCACGATCTACTCGGCGCTGACGCCGAACATGCAGGGTTTCGAAGCCGCACTGGCCGCGAAAGCGGATGAGGTGGTGATCTTCGGCTCGGCCTCGGAAGCCTTTTCGCAGAAGAACATCAACTGCTCGATCGCCGAGTCGATCGCACGCTTCGAGCCGGTGGCAAAAGCCGCCAAGGCCAACAATCTGCGCCTGCGCGCGTCGATCAGCACGGCCTTCGGCTGCCCCTACCAGGGCGAGGTGTCGCTCGAGGCCGTGGCCGACGTGGTGCGCCGCATGCGCGACCTCGGCGTGGATGAAATCGACATCGCCGACACCATCGGCGTGGCGACCGCGCGCAAGACCCAGGCCGTGATGCTGCGCGCGGCGCAGGAATTCCCCCTGGAGCGCCTGTCCGGCCACTTCCACGATACCTATGGACAGGCGCTGGCCAACATCTACGCGGCGCTGGAAGTCGGCGTGGCCATCTTCCACTCGTCGGTGTCGGGCCTGGGCGGTTGCCCGTATGCGAAGGGCGCGACCGGCAACGTCGCCACCGAGGACGTGGTCTACCTGATGAACGGGCTGGGGATCGAGACCGGGATCGACCTCGACCAGGTGGTGGATGCGGGGCAGTTCATCTCGCAGCAGCTGGGGCGCAAGGGCGCGAGCCGCGCCGGGAATGCCATTGCGGCGAAACGCGCCGGCTGAACACACCCGAATCGGCATAGGGGACGGCCCTGAGGGCCGCTCCCCTGCCACACCACCCGGCATGCGGGTCCGCACCGGGCGGTTCGAGTAGTCGTCGCCCTTTCAGGCATAAGGCGGGGCGTCCCCAGGTAAGGGCCACACTCCTTCATCACACAACCGCCACATTTACGCCACCTCTCCTTGACCACAAGAGCTTCGCGGTCATTGGCCCGCTCGCCCTGATCGGCAACGCCTTCTATGTGATTCGTGTTCCTCGGCTCGTGATTTACGATCCACGCTTCCTTCCCACGCTCGGTTACCCTCACGCGGTTGCGCTTCACTTCGCTCGCTGTGGTCAGCTCGCGGCGGGACTTGCACCCGCAGGAGTGCGCCCATGCTGGGCGCACCAACGAAAAAAGCCGACAGTTTTCACTGTCGGCTTTTTCTTGAAACTGGTCGGAGTACAAGGATTCGA
>NZ_DKJX01000064.1:0-356 GCF_002454935.1 Massilia sp. UBA6681 | reverse complement strand
ACCGGGCTGCGCTACACTCCGAAGACGAAGATCATAACGCGTCGGCCAAACCAGGTCAAGGCTTAAGGGCAAAATAAGCAGCTCACCGTATTCTCTGGCGCATTATTCATGATTGTGCGGACAATATTGTGTATCTAGCAGTCCATGACAGCCTGCATGAGAGTAAGCGGCAGGAGCACAGGCGCTTCCTGGCCGGTGTCGGGGTGTCCGTGACTGTGCACATTCTCTTGATGCTTGCCTATCGCACTACTGGGCCAGCTCCGGTCCCCGCCGTGCCTGAACCGCCCTCTTTCATTACTGTGCGAATCGCGCCGCCGCTGCCGGCGCCGGCGCCGCCGCGCGCCGAGCCGGCAGCG
>NZ_DKJX01000075.1:0-20457 GCF_002454935.1 Massilia sp. UBA6681 | reverse complement strand
GCGAACCGCGTGCCTTGAGCGCTTCGTTGTACGTCTTACAGTTGGTCGTGCCGTACTTCTGTGGAGATGGTTTCATCCGTTCAGGCTACCAGACGTGCGGGTCCCATGCTGGCCCAGCCTGATTTGCGCAACAAAGCCCTTCGACATGACGGATCGACGCCGACTCAACTACGATATACATGAAGACTGTCTATTAATGCTCAAGATGGATCGCGACCCTCTGACAAAAGGCCATCAATACTTTGACAATGGCAGCACCTCATAGGAATCATTCGCGAAGAAATGTGGTTTTAGAGATTGTTTACACACACTTTGACGTTAGCGATTCTCCACCATGGTATTAGTCCGCCGGCAAACACCAAGCCCATTTAACACTCGAAATGAGCTCTTCGGTATGTGACATTGTCACGTCAGCAAACGGATCTTTGGAGGCTTTTTCTGTCCGAACTCGAGAAGATCCTAAAGCACGAGCACCGACTCTACGCCGAATTCCGCCATCTCATCAAGCGAGCTTTCTAAGAGGCCCTCATCACCAGTTTGCTTCCACTGAAGCAGTACAAACTAATACAGGAGAGAGACATGTACTTCACCCCAAGAAAACTAGTCCTTGAAAATTGCCTCATGCTAGAAGGTACAACCGACACAGCTAACTTTCGTATCTACGAAATCCAAGACGACGATGGCACATGGTTCCTCTTAGAGGTCGATGCCATCCCTTCCCACTGGTTCTTCAACGAAAACTACTACATGGACAGCGACGAAGTCTCATACCTACATGACGAGATCAGCCGCGTAGTGAAGCTTCTGCCTGTCACTGGTGCAATCTGCCCAGACTTCTCGAAACGCGCCATGAAATCCCTGGACGAGCCCCCCAGCAACGGCCTTCACCTTGCTAAACCTGGCTGAAAGGGCGGTCCACACTCGAGCTGTTATGCACACTCTCGAATAGTGCGTGTCCAGAGATTTCCCGAGCTTCTACTTCATGTCAGATCGTTTCTTTGCAACCATGCGATTTACCGAAGAAAGCAAATTTACCATCGAATTCACCCTCTCGAAGAAAGCAGGGGAGATTCAGCGTGAGTTCTCCGACCCGTATGCCGCAGTCGAGTTCCTCATTAGTTGCGTCTGCTGGTACGTCGCCATACCTCGCACCTTCAGCACTGACCCTTATTACGCTGGGCACCTTTACGTCACAAAAGGCCCAGACAACACAACCGAGACATTTGACCAGTTCGGCCTACTAGTCGAACGGCCGACCATCTACCAATTCAACTAAGAACGCCTAACAAAACCTCTCGACATACCGCCAACAGATGAGCGAGCACGCGAGCGAGAGGAAGGCCTGATGTATGTCCGCTCGCCGCTCGTGCCGAATGCGCAACCTGCGGAAGCGGTGCAGCCATCCTAGCGTGCGTTCAACGACCCAACGCCATCGGCCGAGCCTTTCACGCGACTCCACGCCGTATCGCGCTATACGTGCTGCGATACCTCGTTGACGCAGCCAAACGCGATGCGCTCGTGAAGCGTACGCTCGATCGGCGTGCAGCTTACCTGGACGCTTACGCGCACGGCTGCGAAGTCCCTTAACCGCTGGGATGGCTTCTACGAGTGGAATAAGAAAACGCGAGTCGTGCACCTGGGCGCCCGAGATCTTCGCTACCAGCGGCAGCCCACGTTGATCAACGAGCAGGTGGTGTTTGCAGCCGAGCTTGCCACGATCGGTCGGATACCGACCCGTATGCTCGCCACCTGCAGGCGCCGACACGCTGGCAGCGTCAACGCAAGCTCGATCCCACATGATCTGATCGTGCTCGCGTAGCCGTCGAAGGACTGCCTCGTGGACTCGCTGCCAAACGCCAGCTTTCATCCATTCGTGGAGCCGGCGCCAACAAGTCATCCCGCTGCCGCAGCCGAGTTCGCGCGGCAAATACTCCCACGGTATCCCAGTCTTCAGCACAAACAGAATCCCGGTTAGGGTAGCGCGATCGTTGAGACGTGGCCGTCCGCCCTTCGGCGATCTGTGATGGGTCGGGAGATGAGCTGCTATGAGCGACCAAAGGTCTTCGGGTAGAAGTGCTTGGGCCATGGCATCAGTCCGTATGGGAACACGGACGTCATCTTAGCTGCCGAACTATGGCCGTGTACTTCCGCTATCGACCCAAAGCGGACCTATCTGACGAAGCAGCATCTCTTCTTCAAGTTGACGGACTAACACTCTTCGTCTACTCTCCCATCATTCGTCATTATGCCCCGAGGGGTGAGAGCGCGTTCAGGTCAGTTCAGGCGACAAAGCCGACTGTCCAGGTATGGTAGCCGTCGCGCATCCTGCTGCAAAGTCAGCGAGGTAATGCTAATCAGGAGGTAGGCATGAGCCGCCTTGGACCGTTTCCAGGAAGCCCCTAAGGCTGGCATTCGGCATAGACAGGTTGCTTGTCATGCCAAAATTGCACACTACACTCAAACATCCCGCACTCGCTGCACACAAAAATCTCTCCTACGAACACATTCTGTGTGGTTGGCTAACTGGCTTCGGCTGGGAAGTACTGAAGCCCTTAGTCGACCATGGGCGCAGGACAGATCTCGTTATTGCCGATGATGAAGGGCGCTACTTCCGAATTCAAGTTAAAACGGTCCAATCTAGGGATGAGACTGTTCGGATCGAGAATCGATGGCATGGAGGCCGCTTGGACTACATTGTTATCTTCTCCACCCAAGCCGATTGGGGCTACATCGCGCCGGCATTTACTGAGGCTAGCCGCCGGGTTAATGACCGGAGTCATATCCGCTTTCACTACCATCCCGAGCACTTCAGAAAGGCCTTTGAAAAGGCGTAAGTTTGCCACGGCGGTAGCGATTCCCTCCATGGCGTTTAGGTCGGTTGGTGATGTCGAGTGTACGGCAGCAACCGACCCGAAGCGGACGCTCAATACCGGCGTAAATCGAGAAATTCTGTCTATGGAGTGCATATGCAAGTGGGGTGTACCACTTCAATAAGCGATACCGGATTCTTGTCATCAGCTACGAATACTATCCGCAGTATGCTCGCGTGTGGCGCGACCTGAGGCAGCGAAATGCGAACGTCTTCGTCGGGGTCGGCTTCGTTTTCAATGCGCGCAGCCGTGCGTTTCTGGTCCACGGTGCAGTAAAGCGAATACCGGTCCTACGCGCATTCCGCGACATCCCGCGCACGCCACAAGACATTATCAGGCGACGCCGACCTCACGCGCATCGGACGGCGTCACTAGAACGGCGCGTAGGGCGCTCGCCAGTTCCGCCCGGCCATAAGGCTTGCTTAGCAAGTTGACGCCTTCGTCGAGCCGGCCGTTGTGCATCACCGCGTTCTCGGTGTAGCCGGAAGTAAACAGCACACGAATGTCAGCATGCCGTCGGCGCGCACGCTCGGCTAGGTCAGTGGCGCTGACGCTGCCTGGCATGATTACGTCGGTGAACAGCAGGTCGATCCGCTCCTGATGTTCCATCACCTCGAGCGCGGCATCGGCGCTGCCAGCCGTCAGCACCTGGTAGCCGAGGTCGCGCAACATGGCGGCGACATTGTCGAGAATGTCCTGCTCGTCGTCGACGGCCAATACCGTTTCGGTACCACCCCGGATAGCGAGACTGGGCGCTGCCTTCTTTTCCGTCGCGCGCCCGTGGGTGCGCGGCAACAGGATATCGATCGTCGTTCCCTCCCCTACCTTGCTGTCGATATCGATATGGCCGCCGCTCTGCTTGACAAAGCCGTACGCCATGCTCAAGCCCAATCCAGTGCCCTTGCCGACACCTTTGGTTGAGAAGAAGGGCTCAAACGCCCGCGCCTTCACCTCGGCAGGCATGCCATGGCCGGTGTCGGTGAATGCCAGCCGCACGAACTCGGCGTCGTCCCTGCAGACATTATCGACACGGATCGCCAGCGCACCGCCCGATGGCATCGCGTCGCTCGCATTCAAGGACAGGTTGAGGATGACGTTTTCCAGTTGCTGCGGGTCGACTAAGACGTTCCATACCCCAGGGCAGGCGACAAAGTTCACCTCGATCTTCTCGCCGACGGCGCGCTTGAGTAGCAGGTCGATGGCGGCGAACACGTCGGGAAGGCTGACGGCATCCGGCTGCAGCGGCTGCTTGCGGGCGAACGCCAGCAATTGCGACGACAGCCTCGCGCCGCGCCGGATGGCGGTTTGCGCCGATTCGCAGCGCAGGTGCACTTTCTCGTTGCCCGGCGTGAACATCTTGATGAGATCGATGTTGCCGTTAATGATGTGCAGGACATTGTTGAAGTCGTGCGCCACGCCACCGGTCAGCTTGCCGATCGCTTCGAGTTTCTGGGCGTGCAGCAAGGCGGTTTGCGTATCCTCCAGCTTCTGCGTGCGCTCGCGAACCAGTTGCTCGAGATGCTGCTGCTGTCGATCGACCTCCTGGCGCGCCCGCCACTGTTCGCTGACGTCGTTGCCCTGGATGAAGATGCTGCCGGCCTCGCCATGCAAGCCGCCATTGGGCTGGAACAGCACGTCGATATACAGGTCCTCCGGTACAGCATGCCCGCCGCGCCGCAGCGACAGTTTCAGGCCGGTGCCGACGTACGCCCTGCCTTTGCTGCGCACGCCTTCGATCATGTCGAGATAGCCTTGTTCCGCCAGCTCAGGCAGCGCTTCGCCGATCGGCAAGCCGATCACGGCGCGATCGCCGACCATGCGCTGGAATGCCGCATTGACGATCTGAACACGGTACTCGCGGCCGCTCAGGACCGCCATGAATCCGGGCGCCTGCTCGAACAGACTGAGCATGCGCGCATGCTCGCCTTCGAGACGCTGGTTGGCACGGGCCAACTCATCCGCCATGGACGCCGCGCGCAGGTAGACGCGATTGACTTCCTTCAGGTACAACACCAGCATAACCAGCGCAGATAGGAGGGCGTTGATGCGGCCGACGTACCAGCCTGCCGTCAAGCGCGCTCCGCCGGCCATGGTAATCGCATTGTCGAACGCCAGGGCGACGATCGCCACGCCGAGCCAGGCGCTCATCGGCGTGGCGAAGCGCGTCGCGCGCCACAGCATGAACAACGCCAGCACGATGATGACCTGGATCAGGGGTGCATAACCGGAACGCGTGATACGGCTGAAGTCGCCCGCGACGTCGACCACGGGCAGCCTGTCGTGGAACACCGTCACCGCGAGCACGCTCAGCGCAAGCGCGCCGATAGTCAGTACGGCGCAGGTGCGGAACGCGGCGATGGGGTCCGGCGCCAGGCGACCGCGCCCGCGCCATTCCGACCAGGCGTAGCCGAACAGCATTCCAGTCGAGCCGAGGTGCCAGAAGAACCAGAGCCAGCTCGGCGTTTGCGTCCCGCCCAGCAGGCGCACGTCGTTGACGAACGCGGAAGGAAACGAGAAGAATTGCACCAGTAGGATGGCCGAGGTGTAGAAGCAACCGCCCCACAGGTACAGCAGGGCATGGAGCTGGGTCTGCCTGAAGTAACCATAGATCAAGTAAGCCACGATGGCATAGCTGACGACGGTTGTTGCCTGGTATACCGGCAGGAAGGAGGCGATGCCCGGCCATCGGGCGGATGCAACCGGCATGAGCGCAAGGGTGACTACGGCAATCGCCAGCGCCGTCATCAACGCGGTGCGCTGGAAGGGCGCCATGCGCCCGGCGATACGGTCGTCGGCGGCCGCAGCCGGGAATGTCTTGTCGTGCATGAGCGCATCTTTCGTAAGCGAGGGCGTACGCATGCCATGCGTAGCCGCCTGATGGACAGCTAGGATACCTTAGTTCCCTGCCGCCTGATCGAGCGACTGCGGTACGGAACGCAAACTGCCGAGACCCTGCCGTCGCTGCTCATCATGCAGACTCAGTGGCAAGGCGCGCGCCGATGTTGAGGATGGAAAACGTAAAGCAGACCTTGTCATCCAGCGATCATAGATTGAAAAGATTGCGATGTCCGCTCCTGGCCGATGGCGGACTGTCGGAACGGCTCAGTGTACTCGGCTGTTGCCTGCTGAGCAACTAGAAGGTTTTGTTAGGCGCTCTAAGGCAACCATGAAGAGCCAACCACAAACTACCCAGCCACAAGACGCCGTCCTGCCCAAACTCTTAAAGGCCGGCCTTGTGTGGCCGTTGTGGCAGCGGATGAGGTCAGTGCCACAAATCACTGCCACAAATCGCTTATTTTTCATGTTCCTCTGGGCTAGCGACGTTTCACTCTGTCCAGTCCATCATAGGGGCGACGGATAGGCGGCGGGGAGGAACAGGAGAAGTCGGAGCAGTCGTCACTTGTGCAAGCCAGGGAAAGGATCAAGCCCGCAATGATAACGGCTTCAGGCTTGCCAGTGCAGACGCAACTATTTCATGACAGAGTGCTCACATGCAAAATATTTCCTCATGGAACTTAATCGCTGCTCGATCGCGGTCGCCTTGAGCTTGTGAGGGCAAATCGCCCGATCACCCCCCTAGGAGTTAACCATGCTGAGCCTTCACACCAACAACGCCGCCCTGTCGGCACAGAATTCGCTGTCGCGCACCCAGAGCACGCTGTCGACCTCGATGACGCGCCTGTCGACGGGCTTTCGCATCAACTCGGCCATGGACGATGCAGCCGGCCTGCAGATCGCTACCCGCCTGAAAGCCCAGTCCAGCGGCATGAGCGTGGCCATGCGCAACACCCAGAATTCGATTTCGATGATGCAGACCGCCGAAGGCGCGCTCGACGAAGTCACCAACATCCTGACCCGCATGAAGGACCTGGCGACCCAGTCCGCCGACGGATCGTCGTCGACCGCCGACCGTACCGCGATGCAGGCCGAGTTCACTTCGCTGACCGACGAACTGAGCAACATCGTCAAGAACACCACATTCGGTGGCACCGGACTGCTGAACAACACCGGTGGTGCGCTGGGCAAGTTCGCAGCGTCGATCGACTTCCAGATCGGCGCGTCCAAGGACGAAAAGATGACGCTGGACATCAGTGGAGACGTTACCAAGATGCACGAGAGCATCGTGGCGGCGGCCGGCGGCTTTAATGGTGGCGCGGCCATCGCCGCCGGTGCAGCGACTGCAGGCGCAGAAATCACTGGCACCGCAGCCAATGCCAGCATCGACAAGCTCAAGACCGCGATCGAAAGCGTCAGCACCGTGCGCTCGGCCATCGGCGCCGCCGCCAACCGCCTCGACCACGTGCACAATAACCTGGCCAACATCAGCACCAACACCGCTAACGCCACCGGCCGCATCATGGATGTCGACTTCGCCACCGAAAGCGCAAAGATGACCTCGAGCCAGATGCTGATGCAGGCAGGCACCGCCATGCTGAAGCAGTCGAACAGCATGTCCTCGATGGTCATGTCGCTGCTGCAGTAATCAGCGCATAGAGGACTGTCCTGGCCGGCGACGTGCCGGCCATTTCTTAAAAAGAAATTTCCATACGTTACTTAATAGAACGCTCCAAGCGGTCGCCTTGTATCGGTAAGCGCAAGGGGCGCGACATAAGACACGTATCTATCAGGAAAAAACATGCTGAGCCTTCATACCAACAACGCCGCCTTGTCGGCCCAGAACTCGCTGTCGCGCACCCAATCCACGCTGTCGACCTCGATGACCCGCTTGTCGACCGGTTTTCGCATCAACTCGGCCATGGACGACGCCGCCGGCCTGCAGATCGCGACCCGCCTGAAAGCCCAGACCAGCGGCATGGCGGTCGCCATGCGCAACACCCAGAACTCGATCTCGATGCTGCAGACCGCCGAGGGTGCACTCGACGAAGTGTCCAACATCCTGGTGCGCATGAAGGACTTGGCCACCCAGGCTGCCGATGGCTCCTCGAGCGCTGCTGACAAGGGCGCGATGCAATCGGAATACGACTCGCTGGCTAGCGAGCTGAGCAATATCATCGGCAATACCACTTTCGGTGGCGCCAAACTGCTGACCAAGAATGCGGTTGCTGCAGACAAGTTGGCCGCTGATGGCGTGGCCCTCGCTGCGAATGACACTTCCGGGCCGGATACCGACTTCACAGATGCCCAGAACGACCTCACTACGGCCAAAACCGACTATGGTAGTGGAACGATCACCAAGGCTGCGCTTGATGCCGCACAGGCAACGTACGATGCGGCATTAAAGGTCAAAACGCTGGCTCACAATAAGAAAGCCGTGACGGCCGCGTACGCAACAGCCGTCACGAACTCGATCGGCAAGACCGATGGCGCCCTGTCGGGCAGTATCGACTTCCAGATCGGGGCCTCGGCTGGCGAAAAGATGTCGCTCGCCCTGACGACGGACGTCACCGCCCTGCACACCAAGCTGCGCGACGTCAGCGTCAACTACAACGCTTTTGGTGCGGCCATTTCGGGAACCGGCACCGAGTTGACCGATACCGCCTCGATCATGATCGACAAGCTGCAGGCGGCCGTGGAAGCAGTCAGCACGGTCCGCTCCGGCATGGGCGCAGCGGCCAACCGCCTCGAGCACGTGCACAACAACCTGTCCAACATCAGCACCAATACCAAGAACGCCACCGGCCGCATCATGGACGTCGACTTCGCCACCGAAAGCGCGAAGATGACCTCCAGCCAGATGCTGATGCAGGCCGGCACCGCCATGCTGAAGCAGTCGAACAGCATGTCCTCGATGGTCATGTCGCTACTGCAGTAATCGTCCAGTCAGCCCGGCAAGCCCGCTTTTACAGCGGGCTTTTTTCAAAAAATTTCCGCGTAGAACTTAATAAAAGCGTCCGCACTGTCGCCCTATACTCTTGAGGGCGCGATCGGCGCCGCGAACCACGTTGAACAGGAACTAACATGCTGAGCCTCCACACCAACAACGCCGCCCTGTCGGCACAAAATTCGCTGTCGCGCACCCAGTCGTCGCTGTCGACCTCGATGACCCGCCTGTCGACCGGTTTCCGCATCAACTCGGCCATGGACGACGCTGCAGGCTTGCAGATCGCTACCCGCCTGAAAGCCCAGACCAGCGGCATGAGCGTAGCCATGCGCAATACCCAGAATTCGATCTCGATGCTGCAGACCGCCGAAGGCGCGCTCGACGAAGTCACCAACATCCTGACCCGCATGAAGGATCTCGCCACCCAGGCTGCCGACGGTTCGTCCTCGGACGCCGACCGCACCGCCATGCAGGCCGAGTACACCTCGCTGACCGATGAGCTGACTAATATCGTCAAGAATACGACCTTCGGCGGAACCGAACTGTTGAACAACTCGACCGGCAAACTGAAGGACGCGGTTAGTTTCCAGATCGGCGCCAGCACCGGTGAGAAGATGTCCCTCGACCTGCGCACCGAGCTCAACACCATGCACAAAAATATTTATGCTGCGGCAGGCAAATTCAATGGCGGCTCGATTACAGTCGACGCTGCCGGTGCCCCCGCTGTTTGGTCGAAAGGCGGCGAAGGCGGCAAAGAACTGGTGGCGACGATCGCCAGCGAAGCAACCGGTCTAGCAACTGGCGCATCCAATGCGAACGGCAGTATCGATCGCCTGAAGACCGCAATTGAAAGCGTCAGCACCCTGCGCTCCTCGCTGGGTGCCGCCGCAAACCGCCTCGACCACGTGCACAACAACCTGGCCAATATCAGTACCAATACCGCCAACGCCACCGGCCGCATCATGGACGTCGACTTCGCCACCGAAAGCGCGAAGATGACCTCCAGTCAGATGCTGATGCAGGCAGGTACCGCCATGCTGAAGCAGTCGAACAGCATGTCGTCGATGGTCATGTCGCTTCTGCAGTAATCTACGTCTGAAACGTCTGTCAGACGCATCCAACGCCAGCCTGCGGGCTGGCTTTGTCGTTTACACCTTTAAAAAATTTTCTTACAGCACTTAACGTCAGACTCTGGTAGGTCGCCTTGTATTGGTGAGCGCATAGAATAGACGTGTCACAGCGGACTGCGCGACAATCTTCCTTACAACCAGGAGTTCACCATGCTGAGTCTTCACACCAACAACGCCGCATTGTCAGCCCAGAATTCGCTGTCGCGCACCCAATCGTCGCTGTCGACCTCGATGACCCGTCTGTCCACTGGCTTCCGTATCAACTCGGCCATGGACGATGCAGCCGGCCTGCAGATCGCTACCCGCCTGAAAGCCCAGACCAGCGGCATGAGCGTGGCCATGCGCAATACCCAGAATTCGATCTCGATGCTGCAGACCGCCGAAGGCGCACTCGACGAAGTCACCAACATCCTGACCCGCATGAAGGATCTGGCCACCCAGGCCGCCGACGGCTCCTCGTCGGACACCGACCGAACCGCAATGCAGTCGGAATATGACGCCCTGACCGATGAACTGAGCAACATCGTCGGCAATACCTCGTTCGGCGGCACCTCGCTGCTGAGCACGAAAACGGACAGCAAGCTCAACGCGGCAGTCAAGTTCCAGATCGGTGCGTCGTCCGGCGAAACCATGGACCTCGACATCGCCGGCGCCGCGGGCAAGCCTCTCACCGACATGCATACCAAACTTGGTTCGGTCAACACAGTCCATCTGTTCAGCTCTCTCGGCACTGCCGGTACGGGCACCGGCACCGCCCTGTCGACCGCAACGCTCGCCA
This sequence comes from Massilia sp. UBA6681, assembly GCF_002454935.1. Taxonomy (NCBI): domain Bacteria; kingdom Pseudomonadati; phylum Pseudomonadota; class Betaproteobacteria; order Burkholderiales; family Oxalobacteraceae; genus Massilia; species Massilia sp. UBA6681. Next base: position 9,897 of record NZ_DKJX01000075.1, on the reverse strand, counting down.
ACGGCTCGATCAAGAACGTCTCCGACGCGATCGACGCCGTCGCAACCGTGCGCTCGTCGCTGGGCGCGGCGGCGAACCGCCTGAACCACGTCTACAACAACCTGTCGAATATCAGCACCAACACCGCCAACGCCACCGGCCGCATCATGGACGTCGATTTTGCAAGCGAAAGCGCAAAGATGACCTCCAACCAGATGCTGATGCAAGCCGGCACCGCCATGCTGAAGCAGTCGAACAGCATGTCCTCGATGGTCATGTCGCTGCTGCAGTAATCCTCGCTCCCGGGCACAGTTCGGGGTAGTATCGAAAGGCCGGCCCGCAAAGGCTGGCCTTTTTTTCATAGGTAGATCCTCATGTCCAGCATCCCGTCCATCGTCCCTCTCCTGCCGCCCACGGCAACGCCGCTGGGCGTCGGCGCGGTGGCCGCGGCCGCGCCCGTCGCGCTGGCGCCTTTCGACGGCGGCGAGCCGCCCCTGCCGATGTCCCAGCTGCTCGCGCCCGCCCCTGCCGCGCAGGGCGAGCCGGGGCCGGAAGGCCTGGCCATGCGCCCCGACCAGGTCTTCCTGGCGCGCCAGATTCATTTCCAGGCGGTCGACGGCCGCACACTGGCCACGTCCTGGCAGGCCATGGTGCGCCAGTACGGCAAGCAGATGACCGATCGCGAGCTGCGCAACCAGGCGGGCCAGCTGCCGCCGGCGGTGCTGGCGGCCAGCCAGGAGGGACGCGTGCTGCGCCAGGCGGACCATCCGCTGCTGCTGCAGGACGCCTGGCGCTTCACCGTGCACGCGGGCGGCGCCAAGGACCAGCACCTGGGGGTGCTGCAGGAGCAACCCGACGGCGCGTCCGGCCGGCGCAAGCGCAGCCGGGCCGCGCTGCGGCTCGAACTGGAGCTGGCCGACGGCACCATGGTCGTGCTGCAGGTGGAGGCGATCCCCGGCGGACTGGCGGTGGAGCTGTGCGCTCCCGATGCGGCGGCCTTGGCGCGGCTGCGCAAGCTGCAGCCGGAACTGGAAGACGCGATCGCGCGTGCCGGCCTGCAGGTGCAGCGCTGGCGCTATCGCGACAGCCTGCCGCTGGCGCCGGTGCACGCACGGATGGCGTCGAGCGACGTGGTGCAGGTGCTGACGCTGCCCGTGTTCCGCGCGGTGGCCGAACTGGCCCTGGTGCTACCGCGCCTCGACGCGGCCGAGACGCAGGCGCGCGAAGGCTGAAATATTATTTCAGTAGCAGATTGTTTGTGAAATAATATTTCACCACCTACTGCAGCGGATCAGCCGACGGTACCGACGATCGACACGTCCCGGTTCTCGGGAATCTCGTTATACGACAGCACGTGCAGCCCCGGCGCGAACAGCTTGGCGTAGCGCGCCAGCAGCGGGCGCACCTGCGGCAGCACCAGCAGCAGCGGCGGCGTACGCTGCTGCTTCATCTGCTCGCGCGCCACCGGCATGTTGATCTGCAGCTGGGACAGCAGCTGCGGGTCGATCGGGTAGTTGTCCAGCGCGACCTTGCCGCCATTGTTCTGGCGCGCCTGGTTCAGGGAGCCGAGCAGCATGTTTTCCAGTTCGGCCGACAGGTTAAACGCCGGCATGTCCTTCTTCTTGCCGAACAGGCCTGACACGATCTGGCGCCGCAGCGCGCAGCGCACCTCGGCCGCCAGCAGGATCGGGTCCTTGGTGCTCTCCGAGCTGTCCAGCAGCGTGGTGGCGATCACCACGATGTCCTTCAAGGACACGCCTTCGGCAAGCAGCACGCGGAACACGCGCAGCAGCTGGGTGTGGGTGAGCGCCTTTTCCAGCGCCCCTGCCAGCTTCGGCGACAGCGCCTGCAGGCGCTCCAGGATCGCCGGCACGTCCTCGTGGCGGAACAGCTCGTGCAGGTATTCGCGCACCACCTTCGAGGTATGGGTGGCGATCGCGCTCGCCACCTCGACCACCTGGTAGCCCAGGCCCAGCGCATCGGCCTTCTGCTCGGGCGTGATCCAGGTGATCGCCATGCCGTAGGCCGGCTCGATGCCGGGGATGCCGTCGATCTCGCCGTACACGTTCGGCGACGGGATCGCCATCAGGTGCTCGGGCATCACCTCCGCCTCGGCCACCACGACGCCCGACAGGCTGATCGCATACTGCGAGGGGCGCAGCGCCAGGTCGTCGCGCACGCCGATGCTTGGTAACACCATGCCCATCTGCTCCGACAGGCTCTGGCGCAGGCCCTTGATGCGCTTGGTGAGCGGCTCGCCCTGGGCCTTGTCGATCATGCCGACCAGCTTGTAGCCCACCGCCACCGTCACCGGCTGCACCACCGGCAGCGCCTGCCAGTCGAGCTCCGGTGCGCGCTCGTCGCGCAGCGCGGCCTCGATCGCAGCCACCCCTAGATTGTCCGGCGCCTGCACCCGCTTGGTCAGCTTCCAGCCGACGAAGCCCACCACCGCCGCGAAGATGAAGAAGGTGAACATCGGCATGCCCGGCACCAGGCCAAGCACGATCATCACGCCCGCCACCGAGAACAGCACCGACGGCTGGGCCAGCATCTGGCCGCTCACCTGCTTTTCGAGGTCGCCGGATTCGCCGATGCGGGTCACCAGGATCGCCGCCGCCGCCGACAGCAGCAGCGCCGGAATCTGCGCCACCAGGCCGTCACCGATGGTGAGCAGCGCATACACCTTGGCGGCTTCGCCCAGCGGCAGGTCGTGCATCAGGGCGCCGATGGCGATACCGCCCACCAGGTTGATGATCAGGATCAGGATCGAGGCGATCGCGTCGCCGCGCACGAACTTCGAGGCGCCGTCCATGGCGCCGTAGAAGTCGGCTTCGGCCGCCACGTCCTTGCGTCGCTGGGTCGCTTTTTCCTGGTTGATCAGGCCGGCGTTCAGGTCGGCGTCGATCGCCATCTGCTTGCCGGGCAGCGCGTCCAGGGTGAAGCGCGCCGACACTTCCGAGATGCGTTCCGCGCCCTTGGTCACGACGATGAAGTTGATGATCATCAGGATCACGAACACCACCAGGCCGACCACGAAGTTACCGCCGATGACGACGTTGGCGAAGGCCTCGATCACGTTACCGGCCGCATGCGGGCCGGTGTGGCCGTTGAGCAGCACCACGCGGGTCGAGGCCACGTTCAGCGCCAGGCGCATCAGGGTGGTGCCCAGGATCACGGTCGGGAACACCGAGAAGTCGAGCGGCCGCTTGGCCGTCACCGACACCAGGATCACGATCAGCGCCAGCACGATGTTGAACGTGAACAGCACGTCCAGCAGCACCGGCGGCAGCGGCAGCATGATCATCGCCAGCAGCGCGATCAGGAAGATCGGGCCGGCGAACTTCTGGCGCTTCAGCTCAGAGACGAAGGCGTTAATGGAATTCATGCAGAAACCTCACTCAAATGAGATGGGACCACCACCTCGTTGGGGAACCGTGGGGGCGCCTGGCGCCGGCCTGCACGGAACGCATTCAGTTGCAGGACGTAGTTCAATACCTGCGACACCGCCCCGTACAGCTGCGCAGGGATCTGCTGCTGCACCTGGCTGGTGTTGTAGATCGCGCGCGCCAGCGGCGGCAGCGACAGGGTTTCGATGTCGTGCTCGCGCGCGATGCGCTTGATGTACAGCGCCATCTCGTCCACGCCCTTGGCCACCACGAAAGGCGCCTCCGCGCGGTCGGTGTCGTACTTCAGGGCCACCGCGTAGTGCTCGGGGTTGACGATCACCACGTCGGCGGTCGGCACGCTCTTGCGCACGCTGCGCTGGGCCAGCTGGTGCTGCAGCTGGCGGATGCGCTGCTTCACCTCGGGCTTGCCCTCGTTGGTCTTGTGCTCTTCCTTCAGTTCCTGCTTGCTCATGCGCTGGTTTTTGGTGAACAGGAAGGCCTGCACCGGCACGTCGATCAGCGCGAACACCACGAACACCGCCACCAGCGCCATCAGGCCGCCCAGCATCAGGTCGGCGCCGCCGAGCAGCGCGTCGGACAGCGGCATGCGCTGCAGCTCGACGTAGGCCTTGGTGCCGGACGTGCTCACGTGCCACAGCACGAATCCCAGCACGATCGCCTTGGCGGTCGAGGTCGCAAAGCCGATCCAGTGCTTTTGCGAGAACAGGTTGCCGATGTTCGTGATGGGGCTCAGGCGGCTGAACTTCGGCGCCATGTTCTTGCTCGATGCGACCAGTCCGCCCGGGATCACGCCGGCGACGATGATCGCGGCCGGGATCGCCAGCAGCGGCAACACCATCTTCAGCAGCAGCATCAGGGCGCTGGTGAACACCACCGACATCGCGTTCTCGATCGCCCCGGCTTCGCCCAGCGGCACGAAGACCAGCCGGAACAGCGCGCGGAAGGATTCCATGTAGCCCGGCAGCAGCATGGCGAACAGCTTCAGGCTCACCAGGATGCCGACCGCGGTCGCCAGGTCCTTCGAGCGGACCACCTGGCCCTCCTGGCGCGCCTTTTTCAGTTTCTGCGCTGAGGGCTTTTCGGTCTTGTCGCCACCGGTACCGTTATCGGCCATGCGCCACCTTCATCTGCTCCTGCAGCATCTCCAGGATCTGGTTGGTCATCGCGACGTAGTGCTCGGGGATGAAACGCACCACCTGCACCAGCATCAGGAGGCCAAAGATCGTCACCAGCGAAAAGCCCAGCGAGAACAGGTTCAGGCTCGGCGACACCCGGTTCAGGAAACCGAAACCGATCTGCACCACCATGGTCGAAAACACGATCGGCAGCGCCAGCAGCATCGCCGCCGAAAACACCCAGGCCAGGTTCAGCGCCACCGACGCCAAGAGCAGCGGCCCGTAGCCGGCGCCGACCGGCCAGGCCTTGAAGCTCTGGCCCACCACACCCATCAGCACAAGGTGGCCGTCGATCCCGAAGAACACCAGGATCGCCAGCAGCGACAAGAGGCTAGAGACCACGTCCGAGGCCTGGCCGTTCATCGGGTCATTCATCTGGGCCATCGAGAAGCCGATCTGGCTCGAAGCCAGGAAGCCCAGCATCCCGATGACGGCCATCGCGAACTGCATCGCCAGCCCGATTACGCCGCCGATCACGGCCTGCTCGAACATCGTCACCACCCCGGCCAGCGAGAAAGGATCCGGCAGCGCGCCGGCGCTCTGGGTCGTCACCGGCAGCATCATGAAGGACAGGGCCACCGCCAGCAGCGCGCGCACCGGCACCGACACCGCGCCCTCGCCCAGCACCGGGGCGGTCGCCATCATGGCCATGATGCGGGCGAACGGCCACCACAGGGCGTTCATCAGCGGCAGCAGGAAGCCGACCAGCTCCATCTGTTTTTCTTGTTCCCGTCAGGACGCGAGCGTGGCCGCGCGCTGGAACACCGAGACGCAGTAATCCATCAGCGTCGAGGTCATCCAGTGGCCGGCCAGGATCACCGCCGCCAGCGTCACCAGGAGGCGCGGCAGGAAGCTCAGGGTCTGCTCGTTGATCTGGGTCGCGGCCTGGAACAGCGCCACGATCAGGCCCATGACCAGGCCCGGCACCACCAGCACCAGCACCAGCAGCATCACGACCTGCAGGGCCTCGGCCACCAGGTCGACAGCGATATCAGGACTCATTTAATAATGTCTCTCGTTCGGTCGCTTATAGCTAATAACCATGGATACTGCCGACCAGCGTGTTCACGGTCAGGGTCCAGCCATCCACCAGGACGAACAGCAGCAGCTTGAAGGGCAGCGAGATCACCAGGGGAGACAGCATCATCATGCCCATCGCCATCAGCACCGAGGACACCACCAGGTCGATGATCAGGAAGGGGATGAACAGCATCGCCCCGATCTGGAAGGCGGTCTTCAGTTCGGACAGCACGAAGGCCGCCAGCTTGACGGTGAAGCTGCGCTGCTCGGGCGCCAGGCTGGCCGGCTCGCCCGCCAGGTGCGCGACCTGGGCCAGCGCGGTCTTGCTGGTCTGGGCCAGCATGAAGCGCGTCACCGGCACCTCGGCGATTCTCAAGGCCTGCTCCAGGCCGATCTGGTCGCGGTCATAGGGCAGGAAGGCGTCCTTCCACACGGCTTCGCCGACCGGACGCATCACCAAGAGGGTCAGGATCAGCGCAATGCCGGTAATGATCCGGTTCGGCAGGCCCTGCTGCAGGCCGAGGGCCTGGCGCAGCAGCGACAGCACGATCACGAAACGGGTGAAGCTGGTCATCATCATGACCATCACGGGCAGCAGCCCGAGCAGGGTCATCAGGACCAGGATCTGCGACTTGACCGTCATCCCCTGGGTCGAGCCGGGGATTACCCCGGGCAGGATGCTCGGTCCCTGCTGCTGGGCGTCGGCAGGCAGCGCGACCAGCAGCAGCGGCAAGGCCAGCGCGCCGGCCAGCGCCAGCGCGGCGCGGCGCCTGGATGCGCCGCGGACTGCCAACATCATGACGTCAGGGCGTCCAGGTTCAGGCCGTCGAGGTCGATGACCTTCAGGCCGTACTGCTCCCCGGCGACGACGACTTCGGCGCGGCCGATCGGCGCGCCGTTGACCTTGATGACCAGCGGCTCGCCGGCCAAGGCGTCGAGCGGCACCACCGAGGACGGGCCGATCGCCATCAGTTCCTGCAGCGAGATGCGGGCCGAGCCCACTTCCAGCGTCAGGGTCACCGGGATCCGGCGCATCATCTGCGGCAGCTGGCGCGCCGCGTTCTTGCCCGCGACGGCGGTAGCGGCCTCGACACCCTCGAGGTCGTCGATGATCACGTCGCCAGTGAGTTGATCGTTCAGGTTCATGTCCATTTACTCGGCATCTTCAAAAGAGGTTAAACAGAGTTTTCCTTTGTGCTCGGCCACGGCGGCCGTGAACAGGCGCGATTCGTCCAGCAGCACGTCGGCGCGGCCGACCGACACCGGAATGACGTCGCCCACCTTCAGTTCGAACAGCGCGCCCAGTGTGGTTTCCTTGCTGACCAGGCGTCCTTCGAGCTTCACGAACAGGCCGGAGGACAGGCCGTCGTTGCCGGCGCGCGCGGTGCGCACGCTGCTGCGCTCTTCCTTCAGGCCCTGCAGCACATGGGCCATCAGTTCCTGGTCCAGGCCGATCCAGCAATGGCTCTGCTGCTCGCCCTGCGCCAGGGTGATGCGGATGACCCAGCCGGCCTTGCCCGGCGCGCTCGCGGGGCTCGGCACTTCCACCACCGCGGCGTCGGCGCCCGGCACGTCCACGCCGACCGCCGCCAGGCCTTCGGCCACGCGCGCATGCAGCTGTTCGGCCAGCTGCGCGGTGAGGGTCGCGGCCAGGCGCTCCTCGGTCGCGGTCACGCGCTCCAGGCTGGGGTCGCGCGGCGCGCTCGGCGCCGCGTTCTTGCGGCCGTAGCGGCCTTCCAGCAAATCCAGCAGCAGGCTGCGCTCGAACGCGACCGCGGCGGTGCCCAGGGGACCGGCCACCGCCAGCCAGCGCAGGCCGTCCTGGTCGGGAGCACGCTCGAAGGCCAGGTTCGCCAGCCGCCAGCTGCCCCAGTAGCGGCGCCCGCCGGGCCCCGCCATCGTCGTGGCCAGGGCATCGGCGAAACGGCGCGCGAACTTCGGCAGCAGGTGCACCGGGCGTCCCAGCAGGCTGGGATCGAGTACCTGGTAACTACCCTGGTACTTCCCGGAACGGTCGGCCCCGTCCTTGCGCGATCGGTCGAGTGGATTCATCGGCATTGTTTATTGGTCACTAGGAAACGGCGAATATCTTTTTTTCATTCCGCAGGGAAACTATTATACATGGAGATGTACGCCAAAGACTTTGACATTCGCCTTTGATTTCCCACTTGCCCTACGGTAATATCTCTCCCATCGCATCGCAACAAACGGCCCTTTTCCCTGCACATACGGAGGAAAGCCCCAACAAAAGGGTCAAGAACAAAACGGCCGTTCGTAGACACTGATTTAACAAAGCATGCCCTTCGACGGGTTTTCTGACGACAAAACAAGACACACTTTGTCGCCTCCGCACAACACGCGCAACACCTCTTTTTTCGCACTGGATTGAGAATGGGAACTGAACTTGTCGGTCTGATCAAAGCTGACCTTGCTGCCCTGACAAATGAAGCCAAGCGTCTGGCCGTCGTTCCGGCCGCTGACCTGTCAACCGGCACCACATTTAACAATTCGCAAGGCGCATTTTCCTTCACGCAATCAATGAAGGATGCGATCGCCAGCGTGGACGCGGAAGACCGCGCCGCCGGCGAACGCATGGCCGCCGTCGACGCCGGCAAGAGCGACGACCTGGTCGGCGCCATGCTGGCCAGCCAGCAGGCCAGCCTGTCCTTCTCGATGCTCATGCAAGTTCGCAACAAGGTCATGGGCGCCGTGGACGAACTGATCAAGCTGCCGGTCTGACCTCTCCCCTATTCCAGAGACTCTCGTGATTTCGACCCTCAAGGCCGCCTTTGGCGGCAAGAAGCCGACGCTGCCCGACATGCCGCCGGCGCTGCGCAACAACCTCAGCCTGCTGCTCGGCCTGGCCGTGGCCATCACGGCCGCGGTCATGCTGTTCCTGTGGCAGGACCAGTCCAACTACAAGCCGGTGTTCGGCGCCCGCGAAAAGGTCGCCGCCAGCGACATGATGAGCGTGCTCGAAGCCGAAGCCATCCCCTACCGCATCCACCCGGAGAGCGGCCAGGTGATGGTGCCGTCCGGCGAGCTGGGCAAGGTGCGCATGCTGCTGGCCGCCAAGGGCGTGACCGCCCAGCTGCCGGCCGGCCTCGAGCTGATGGACCGCAACGACCCGCTCGGCGTGTCGCAGTTCGTGCAGGACGTGCGCTTCCGCCGCGGCCTCGAGGGCGAACTGGCGCAGAGCATCCTGACCATCGACGCGATCGCCTCGGCGCGCGTGCACCTGGCGATCGCCAAGTCGAGCTCCTTCGTGGCCGGCGCCGGCGACCAGTCCTCGGCCTCGGTGGTGGTCGCGGTCAAGCCGGGCCGCTCGCTGTCGAACGAGCAGATCGCCGCCATCGTCAACATGGTGTCGAGCAGCGTCGCCAACCTGAACCCGGCGCGCGTGTCGCTGGTCGACCAGGCAGGCAACTACCTGTCCTCGCGCGTCGACCTGAGCGACGGCTACGACGGCCAGGCCCAGGGCCAGGGCGACAACAGCGCGGCCAGGCGCTACACCGACGAGGTGCGCAACAACGTCAACGAACTGCTGGCGCCGGTGCTGGGCGCGAACAACTTCAAGATGAGCGTCACCGCCGACGTCGACAACGACAAGATCGAAGAGACCCAGGAAAAGTACGGCGAAGCCCCGAAGGTCACCAGCGAAGCGATGCGCGAAGAGATGGAGCGCAACCGCATGGCGCTGGGCGTGCCGGGCACCCTGTCGAACCGTCCGCCGGTGGCCGACCCGGCCGCTGCGGCCGACGGCCAGGCCCCGGATGGCGCCGCCAAGCCCGACGACGGCAGCGCGCGCAAGAACGCCACCACCCGCCAGTACGCCTATGACCGCGCGATCACCCAGATCAAGCGCTCGCGCGGCCGCCTGAAGAAGCTGTCGGTGGCGGTGGTGCTGAACAATGCCAGCGCCGCCAATCCGAAAGTCGGCTACACCCCGGCCGAGCTGGCGAACATCGAGAAGATCCTGAAGGGCGGCCTGGGCGTCGACGCCGCGCGCGGCGACGTGCTGACCGTCTCCAGCCTGACGTTCCCGGCCGCGGCCCCGGCCCAGGAATGGTGGCAGGAACGCGACAACGTGGTCGACATGACCAATTACGGCCTGTATGCGCTGGGCGCCCTGCTCGCCTACCTCCTGCTGGCCCGCCCGCTGCTGCGCGCCGCGACCGCACGCCTGGCGCCGCAGCCGCCGCTGATGCCGGCCGCGCCAGCCCTGCCGGGTGCGCCGGGTGGCGCTGCCGCGAGCGCCGACGGCGCCATCGCCGCCCTGCCCGCAGGCGCGCCTGCCGCCCTGGGCGCCCCGGCCC